>DMHI01000254.1:3789-3925 GCA_003449515.1 Lysobacteraceae bacterium
CCGACGGCGGCGACCGACTTCGCCGATCCCACGCCGCGGTCCTGACGGACGGCGACCACGGACGGCTCGTTGAGGACGATGCCCTGCCCGCGGACGTAGATCAGCGTGTTGGCCGTGCCGAGGTCGATGGCCATGT
>DMHI01000258.1 GCA_003449515.1 Lysobacteraceae bacterium
CACCGCGTCCCGCCGAGGAACCTCCGATGAGTGCACCTGTCGACGCCAGCGCTGCCGAAAGGCTGGCCGCCCTCGCCCACCAAGCCGACCGCGATGGCGACTGGGCTGCCGCGTGGGCACTGGCCCAGCGCCTCGCCACGATGATGCCCACGCACCCGCAGCCGCAGGTGATCGCCGCGCGCGCGGCCTTCGCAATGGGCCGTCTCGACGACGCGGCCCGCGCCGCCGACGCCGCGCTGGTGCGCGCCCCTGAGGCCTTTGCGGCGATGTTGGTAAGGGCCGATGTGGCTGAAGCCCGCGGTGCCTCCGAGCACGCCCTGCGCCTGCGCATGAGCGCGCTGGCACTGGCCGAGGCCCAGCGTGGGCGCGGTGTGTCGAGCCGCGTGGCAGAGGCGCTAGAGCGTGCTGTGGCGTCGGTCAATGCGGCGATGGGGCGCGTGGTCGACGCCGCATTGGCACCCTTCGAGGCGAGCCATGGGCACGAGGCCGTTCGGCGGATCCGCGCCGCCGGCGAGCGCTTTGCTGGGCGACAGGCCTTCGAGCCTGACCATCCCGACTGGCGGCCGGGGCTGATGTACATCCCAGGACTCGAGCCCAGGCACTGGTACGACCGCGCGGAGTTCGACTGGGTGGCCGACGTCGAAGCGGAGACTGCGACCATCCGCGCCGAGCTGCTCGCGGTGATGTCAGACGCCGAGGGCTTCACTCCCTACATCAACGATCCGCCGGGATCGCGCGGGGCCGAGTATTGGGCCGCCCTCAACCGCTCGACCGACTGGTCGGCCTTTCACTTCGCGCGCCGAGGCCGGTCGTTCGATAACAACCGCCGCCGCTGCCCACGCACCGCTGCCGTGCTCGACAGATTGCCGCTGATGCGCGTCCCCGGCTACGCGCCGGAGCCGATGTTTTCGGTACTGAAGCCGAAGACCAGAATCCCACCGCACTATGGCAGCGTCAACGGCCGGCTGGTGGTTCACCTGCCACTGATCGTCCCGCCCGACTGCGGGGCGCTGAAGGCTGGCGTCGAAGCGCGCAGCTGGGTCGAGGGCCGTATCATGGTGTTCGACGATGCGGCGCTGCACGAGGCTTGGAACGACAGCGAACAGACCCGCGTGGTGCTGATCTTCGACATCTGGAATCCACAGCTCGCAGCGGTCGAGCGCGAGGCCTTCTCGGCGCTGCTGCAGGCCGCTCAGGCGTTCGAGAGGGCCGGTCGCCCGGCCACCGGCTGAGGTGTGGGCGCGGTGTGCCGGATCAGGTGGTCGAACGCCGACAGCGCGGCGGTCGAGCCGCCGCCCATCGCCACCACGATCTGCTTGTAGGGTTCGGTGGTCGCGTCGCCGGCGGCGAATACCCCCGGCAACGAGGTCTGGCCCTTGTCGTTGGCGACGATCTCGCCGCGCGGCGTCAGCTCGATCGTGCCCTTCAGCCACTCGGTGTTGGGCAGCAGGCCGATCTGCACGAACACGCCTTCCAGCGCGACGCGCTTCGACTCGCCGCTCGTGCGGTCGGTGTAGACCAGGCCGTTCACGCGCTGGCCGTCGCCGGTCACTTCCGTCGTCTGCGCGCTGGTGATGACGGCGACGTTGGCCAGCGAGCGCAGCTTGCGCTGCAGCACCTCGTCGGCGCGCAGCTTCGCGTCGAACTCGATCAGCGTGACGTGCGCCACGATCCCGGCGAGGTCGATCGCGGCCTCGACACCGCTGTTGCCACCGCCGATCACCGCGACGCGCTTGCCCTTGAACAGCGGGCCATCGCAGTGCGGACAGAAGGCCACACCCTTGTTGCGGTAGGGGTCTTCGCCGGGCACGTTCATCGTGCGCCAGCGTGCGCCGGTGGCGAGGATCACGGTCTTCGACTTCAGCGACGCACCACTGGCGAGCCTCACCTCGATGAGGCCATCGGCACCGGCCGGCACGAGCGCTTCAGCACGCTGCAGGTTCATCAGATCGACGCCATTGGCACGCACGTTGCGCTCGAACTCGGCGGCGAGCTTCGGGCCTTCCGTCTCCGCCACGGCGACCAGATTTTCGATCGCCAAGGTGTCGAGCACCTGGCCACCGAAGCGCTCGGCGGCGATGCCGGTGCGGATGCCCTTGCGCGCCGCATAGATTGCCGCCGCGGCGCCGGCCGGGCCGCCGCCGACGATCAGCACATCGAAGGGCGCTTTGGCCTTGATCGCCTCGGCGGCGCGCGCTTCGGCGCCGGTGTCGAGCTTGGCGAGGATCTGCGCGAGTTCCATGCGGCCCGAGCCGAAGGGCTGGCCGTTGACGAACACCGCCGGCACCGCCATCACCTCGCGCGCTTCGACTTCCGCCTGGAACAGCGCGCCGTCGATGGCCGTGTGGGTGATGCGCGGGTTCAACACCGCCATCAGGTTCAGCGCCTGCACCACGTCCGGGCAGTTGCCGCAGGACAGCGAGAAATAGCTCTCGAAGTGGAGGTCGCCGTCGAGCTGCTTCAGCGCCTCGATCGATTCGGCGTCGACCTTGGGCGGATGCCGGTAGAC
>DMHI01000179.1:0-211 GCA_003449515.1 Lysobacteraceae bacterium
GACCTCGCCCAGGTCGAGGGCGTGCGCGGCAATCCGCTGATCGGCTACGGCCTGGTGGTGGGCCTCGACCGCACTGGTGACCGCACCGCGCAGTCGCTGTTCACCACCCAGAGCCTGCGCAACCTGCTCGACGAGTTGGGCGTGACGCTGCCGCCGGGCGTCAACCCGCAGCTCACCAATGTGGCGGCGGTGGCCATCCACGCCGAGCTGC
>DMHI01000179.1:405-7168 GCA_003449515.1 Lysobacteraceae bacterium
GGCTATGGCCTGGTGGTCGGCCTGGACGGCACCGGCGATCGCACCAGCCAGTCACCCTTCACCACGCAGAGCCTGAAGAACCTGCTCGACGAGCTCGGCGTCACCGTGCCGCCCGGCGTGAATCCGCAGCTGAAGAACGTCGCCGCCGTGGCCATCCACGCCGAGCTGCCGCCGTTCGCGCGGCCCGGCCAGACCATCGACGTGACCGTGTCGTCGATCTCCAACGCGGTGAGCCTGCGCGGCGGCGCGCTGCTGATGGCGCCACTCAAAGGCGCCGATGGCCAAGTGTATGCCGTGGCGCAGGGTAACCTCGTGGTCGGTGGTTTCGGTGCCGAGGGCAATGACGGCTCGCGGGTGTCGGTGAACGTGCCAAGCTCCGGCCGCATCCCCAATGGCGCCATCGTCGAGCGCGCCTTGCCCGATGCGCTGGCGCAGAGCGCCGGCACCGGCGTCATCACCCTGAACCTGCACCGGCCCGATTTCACCACCGCCAGCCGGATGGTCGACGCCCTGAATGCGAGTTTCGGCGGCGCGGCGGCGAGTGCGCTCGATGCCGGCACCGTGCGCGTGCAGGCACCCACCGATCCGGGGGCACGGGTGGCCTTTCTGGCCCGCGTCGAGAACCTGACGGTCAGCCCCGGCGAGCAGGCCGCCCGGGTGGTGGTCAATGCACGCACCGGCACCGTGGTGATCGGCAGCAATGTGCGGGTGCTGCCGGCAGCGGTCGCGCACGGCGCGCTCACCGTCACCATCACCGAGGCCGCGATCGTCAGCCAGCCGGCACCGTTCGGCCAGGGCGAGACGGTGGTGGTGCCGGAATCGACCGTCGAGGCGACGGTGGAGGGCTCGCGCATGTTCCTGTTCCGCGGCGGCACCTCGCTCGACCAGATCGTGCGTGCGGTGAACGAGGTGGGCGCCGCCCCCGGCGATGTCATCGCCATCCTCGAAGCCTTGAAGCAGGCCGGCGCGCTGCGCGCCGAGCTCGAGATCATCTGATCCGGCCATGCGCGTCGACGCCCGCCCCATGCCGCTCGCGCCGGATGCCCGCCCCGATGCGGCGCGCATCGACGCCGTGGCGCGGCAGATGGAAGGGCTGTTCGCGCAGATGATGGTCAAGCAGATGCGCCAGACCACGCTGGGCGATTCGATGTTCCCGGGGGCAGCCGCGCAGTTCCGCGACCTGCACGATGCCGAGATCGCCAAGTCGCTGACCGCCGGCCGCGGCCTCGGACTCGCCGACATGGTCGCGCGCCAGCTTGAGCGCGAGGCGGGCGCCCTGCCGCCACAGGGCAAGGGCCTGCCGATCACCCTGCATGCCGACGGTGGCGCGACGATGCGGCCTTTGCCGGCGGATGCGCGAGCCCTCGCGGCGCTGCCGCGGGCCGAGGTGCGTCCGCTGGCGCTCGCGGCCCCGAGCGGCAGCACGGCGCGCGCCAACTGGATTCCGGCCGAAGCGGTGCCGCGGCTGTCGCCCGCCTTCGAGGCCGATGCGCGTCGCGCCGCAGAGGCCGCAGAGCGCAACAGCGGGTCGCGTGCCAGCGCGCACGCCGGTGGCAGCGGCAGTGGCAACACCCGCGTCGAGGCCTTCGTCGCCAAGGTCTGGCCGCATGCCGAGGCGGTGGCCCGCAAGCTCGGCGTCGACCCGCGCGCGATCGTCGCCCAGACCGCGCTCGAGACCGGCTGGGGCCGCAGCACCATCGCCGCGGGCGGCACCGACGCCAACAACTTCTTCGGCATCAAGGCGACCGGCGGCTGGCGCGGCGAGCGGGTCAAGACCGACACGCAGGAGTACGCCGGCGGCGGCTTCGTGACCGAGCGCGCGGCCTTCCGCGCCTATGGCGGCATGGCCGAGAGCTTCGCCGACTACGCCGCTCTGCTGAAGCGCCTGCCGCGCTACGCCGAGGCGATCGGCCGCGGCAGCGACATCCGCGGCTTCGCCGAAGCCCTGCAGCGCGGCGGCTACGCCACCGATCCGGCCTACGCGCGCAAGATCGAGGCGATCGCCACCGGCCCCACCCTCAACCGCGCGCTGGCCCGGCTCGGCATCGACGACGCCAGCGCGCCCGCCGCGCCCGCCGCGGCGCGCACGATGCTTGCCGCCGGCGGCTTCGGAGGCTTCTGATGCCCAGCATTCTCGGCAATGGCACCAGCGCGCTGCTCGCCTTCCAGCGCGCGCTCGCCACCAGCAGCCACAACATCGCCAACGCCACGGTCGAGGGCTACACCCGGCAGCGCGTCGAGCTCGCCAATCGGCCCGGCGACGGCCTGCGCCAGGGCTACATCGGCGCTGGCGTGGTGGTGGCTGGCGTCACCCGGCTGTCCGATGCGCTGGTCACCAACCGCCTGCTCGACAGCCGTGGCGAGATCGGCCGGCTCGAGCTGGTGAACGGCTATGCGGCGCGCATCGACCAGTTGTTCACCGACGCCACCACCGGGCTGGCGCGGCCGTTCTCGGCCTTCTTCGACGCCGCCCAGGGCGTGGCCGCCGAGCCCGCCTCGCAGGCCGCACGCACCGAGCTGCTGGGTCGCGCCGAGGCGCTGGTCGCGCGCTTCGATCTGCTGCAGCAGGGCCTCGAGACCATCGACCGCGAGATCAACGCGCGGCTCGCCGGCGGTGCCGACGAACTGAACCGCCTCACCGCCGAGATCGCCCGCCTCAACGTCGAGATCAGCCGCAGTGGGGTTGACAACGCCGCCCCCGACCTGATCGACCAGCGTGATCGCCTGGTGGCGCGCGTGGCCGAGCTCACCGGCGTCAGCGCCCTGCCGCAGGACGACGGCGCGCTGAACGTGTTCACCGCCGGTGGCCAACCGCTGGTGGTGGGGGCCGCGGTTTCGCGCTTCGTCGTTGTGCCCGACGACTACCGGCCCGATCGCCGCGTGCTGGCGCTCGAGACCACCAGCGGCACGGTGCGTCTCGGCCCCGGCAGCGTGGCTGGCCAGCTCGGCGGTGCGCTTTCCGCGCGGGCCGAGCTGGTGGACCTGGGCCGCGCCGAGCTGGGCCGGATCGCCACGGCGCTGACCGAAACCGTGAACGCGCAGAGCGCCTCCGGTCTCGATCTCAACGGGGGGGTGGGCGGCGACTTCTTCGCCCTGCCGGCGCCTGCGGCACTGGCGAACCGCAACAACGCCGGCAGTGGCGCGCTGGCGATCGCCGTGAGCGATGTCGGCGCGCTCGATGGCGGCGCGATCGAGCTGCGCTTCGACGGTGCGAGCTGGAGCGCGCGCCGCGTCGACAGCGGCGCGGCCGTGCCCCTCGCCGGCCTCGGCACACCGGCCAGCCCGTTCACCGCCAACGGCCTGTCGATCGTGGTCTCCGGCGCGCCGGCGGCCAACGACCGCTTCCTCGTCGAGCCCACCGGCAACGCCGCGGGCGCCATGGGGGTGGCCATCAACGATCCCAACCGCATCGCCGCCGCCAGTCGCATCCGGTCCGGCGCCGATCTCGCCAATCTCGGCCAGGGCCGGGTGGTGTCGCTGGCGGTGCTCGATCCGGCCAATGCCGCGCTCGCCACGCCCGCGGTGGTGCAGTTCCTCACGCCCACCAGCTTCAGCATCGACGGCGGTCCGGCGCAGGTCTACACGCCGGGTGCCGCGATCGACGCCAACGGCTGGCGCCTCGTGCTCGATGGCACGCCGCGCGCCGGCGATGTCTTCCGCGTCGGCCCGAATGCATCGGGTTCCAGCGACAACACCAACATGCGCGTCTGGGCAGCGCTCGACGCTGCGCGGGTGCTTGGTGGCGGTGCCAACTCGCTCAACGACGCGCTCGGCGCGCAGGCCACCCGCATCGGCTCGGCGGCGCGCGAGAGCGGCTTCTCGCTGGAGAGCCAGCGCGGCATCGATGCCGCGCTGGTGCAGCAGCGCGAATCACTCTCCGGCGTCAACCTCGACGAGGAGGCGGCCGATCTGCTGCGCTTCCAACAGGCCTACCAGGCCGCCGCGCAGGTGATCTCGATCGCCGACACCGTGTTCCAGACCTTCCTCGCCGCGGTGCGGCGCTGATGCTTCGCTGACGGACGCCGCGCCATGAGCCTCACCCGCATCTCCAGCAACACCCTGTTCGAGTCGAACATCGGCCGCCTGCTCGCCCGCCAGGCCGAGCTGATCGCCACCCAGGACCAGATCAGCAGCGGCCGTCGCGTCAACACCGCCGGCGATGACCCGCTCGCGGCCGGTGCGGCGCTGGCGATCGACCGCTCGATCGCCGAGCTCGACCGCTTCGAACTCAACGCCAACGTGCTGGGCAATCGCCTGAACCTGCAGGAGAGCAACCTCGCGCAGGCCGGCGAGGCGCTGCAGCGGGTGCGCGAGCTGAGCATCCAGGCCGCCAACGCGCCGCTGGGGCCCAGCGACCGCGCTTCCGTTGCGCGCGAGATCCGCCAGCTCCGCGATGGCCTGCTCGGCATCGCCAACGGCGTCGACGCCGCCGGCCGCTACCTGTTCGGCGGCGCCCAGGACGACCGCCCGCCCTTCGTCGATGCGCCCACCGGCGTCACCTACGTCGGCGACCAGGTGCAGCGTCGCGTCGATGTCGCGCCGGCGCTCGCGCTGGCCGATGCCGATCCGGGCAGCGAGGTGTGGATGCGCGTGCCTACCGGCGACGGTCGCGTGGCCGCCGCAGCGGCGCCCGGCAACACCGGCACCGGCCTGCTCGGCATCTTCGGCGTGGTCGATGCCGCCGCTTGGGCTGCGGGCGGCTTCGCCGGCTACCGCGTCGCCTTCACCTCGCCGACCACCTACGAGATCCAGAACGCTGCCGGCCTGCCGCTGGTGCCGCCGCAGACCGGCACCTACGCGCCGGGCGGCACGATCGCCTTCGAAGGCCTGCAACTGCGCCTCCAGGGCGTGCCAGCGGCCGGCGACAGCTTCACTGTCGGTCCGTCCGCACGGCAGGACCTCTTCGCCACGCTCGACGCATTGGCGAGTGCGCTGGAAGCGCCGGCCACCACCCCGGTGGAACGCACGCGGCAGCAGAACGCGATCGCCGTGGCGCTGGCCAATGTCTCCGCCGCGCAGGACCATTTCATCGATCGCCGCGCTGCCGGCGGTGCGCGTCTGGCCGGCATCGACGAGGCGCGCGCGCTGCGCGAGGCCACGTCGGTCACGCTGAAGGCCACGCTGTCCGACCTGCGCGACGTCAACATCGCCGAGGCCGCAAGCCGGCTCGCGCAGCAGAGCACCGCGCTCGATGCGGCCCAGCTCAGCTTCCAGCGCGTGGCCAGCCTGTCGCTGTTCAATTACTTGCGCTGATTCACACCTCCCGGGGCCTGCCGCCGTTGAAAGCGGCCTAAAGCCCGGCCGGATGGGGCCGTTACTGGCCATAGCAGCGGGGAGAACCGGGCCACGGCCCCCACCGCGGCCCCGGACAGCCCGACGCTGGACCGGTCCACCTTCGCCCTGAGGAGAGCACGTCCATGAGCGTCATCAACACCAACACGATTTCGCTGAACGCCCAGCGCAACCTGCAGTCGAGCAGCGCCACACTGGCAACGACCATCCAGCGCCTGTCCTCGGGCCTGCGCATCAACAGTGCCCGCGACGACGCCGCCGGCCTCGCCATCTCGGAGCGCTTCAGCACCCAGATCCGCGGCCTCAACGTGGCCTCCCGCAATGCCAACGACGGCATCTCGCTGGCGCAGACCGCCGAAGGCGCGTTGTCGGAAATCGGCAACAACCTGCAGCGCATCCGCGAGCTGGCGGTGCAGTCGGCCAACGCCACCAACTCGGCCTCCGACCGTGCCGCCCTGCAGGCGGAAGTGGCGCAGTTGACCTCGGAGATTGACCGCGTCGCCACCCAGACCCAGTTCAACGGCTTGAATCTGCTCGATGGCAGCTTCTCGGCGCAGGCGTTCCAGGTGGGTGCGAATGCCGGCCAGACCATCACCGTCTCCAGCATCGGCAGCGCCCGCGCCTCGGCCCTCGGACAGTTCAATGGCGTGTTGCAGACCGGCGTGTCGATTGGCGTGGCCTCGAACACGGCGTCGGCCCAGTCGGTGACCGCCGGAGGGACCACCATCGGACTCGGCAACATTGCCAACGACGCGCGGGCCATCGCTTCGGCCGTGAATAACGCCGGCATTGCGGGGCTCAGCGTCACTGCGAATGTCACCTCGGTCACCACCGCGCAGGCCGTGACCACCACGGTCGCGGGTACGTCGAGCTTCACGCTCAACGGCCAGACCATCAGCGTCGGTGCCACCATCAGCGCAGCCACGAACCGCAGCAACGTTCTGAGTGCGATCAACGCCCAGTCGGCGGTGACGGGAGTCGTGGCGAGCGACACCGGTAGCGGCGTGACGCTGTCTGCGGCGGATGGTCGAAACATTACCGTTGGCGGTTTCAGCGCCGGCACCGCCACCGGCACCACGCTCGCAGACTTCGGCCTCGCGGCGGGCACTACGGGGGCGACGGTCAACATCGCATTCCGTGCTGCCAACGACGTGACGGGCAACCTGTCTTTCGCTCTCGTAGGGCCGTTCACGATCGGTGCGACGGGCACCTCCCTCAGCGCCGTCAACATCAGCACGGTGGGCGGCGCCAACACGGCCCTGACGGCCGTCGATGCGGCCCTCGAGCGCGTCAGCAGCTCGCGCGCCGACCTCGGCGCCATCCAGAACCGCTTCTCGTCGGTGATCCAGAACCTCAACACCACCTCGGAGAACCTGGCCGCCTCGCGCAGCCGCATCCGCGACGCCGACTACGCCCGCCAGACCGCGGAGCTGACGCACACGCAGATCCTGCAGCAGGCCGGTACCGCGAC
>DMHI01000144.1 GCA_003449515.1 Lysobacteraceae bacterium
GCCCCGGCTCGATCGCGGATGCCAACGACGCCGCGCAGTTCGGCGAGCTCGAGACGCTGGGCGAGCTGACCAAGATCGCGTGGAAGCACGACGTCCAGACCATGATCGAAGGCCCCGGCCATGTGCCGATGCAGCTGATCAAGGAGAACATGGACAAGCAGCTGCGCGAGTGCGGCGAGGCGCCGTTCTACACGCTGGGCCCGCTGACCACCGACATCGCACCCGGCTACGACCACATCACCAGCGCCATCGGTGCGGCGATGATCGGCTGGTACGGCACGGCGATGCTCTGCTACGTGACGCCGAAGGAGCACCTCGGCCTGCCGAACCGCGAGGACGTGCGCGAAGGCATCATGGCCTACAAGATCGCTGCGCATGCCGCGGACTTGGCGAAGGGCCATCCGGGCGCGCAGGCGCGCGACAACGCGCTGTCGAAGGCGCGCTTCGAGTTCCGCTGGGAAGACCAGTTCAACCTCGGCCTCGACCCGGAGAAGGCGCGCTCGTACCACGACGAGACGCTTCCGAAGGACGCGCACAAGGTCGCGCACTTCTGTTCGATGTGCGGCCCGCATTTCTGCTCGATGCGCATCACTCAAGACCTGCGAGGCGATGCCGCGCCGGGCACCCGGGACGCGGGCGACGACGCGGCCGACATTGAAGCCGGCATGGCCGAGAAGTCGGCCGAGTTCCGTGCGCAGGGGGCGCAGGTGTACCGGAAGGACTGAGGCCACGGCATCGTTCAGCCTCCACAACGCTGAACGATTCACGACGGCGCACGCCCGGACGGTGCCCTGGCATCGCCCCGCCGCGCCGTTCATGCGACAGCGGGGTTAGCATCGGGTCGATGCGTACTGCCTCGAGGCCTGCCATGTCCCGCTTCCGCACGCTGTTCCGCTCCGCCATCGTCGCGCTCGCCGCACTCGCGCTCGCCGCCTGCGCCACCGGGCCGCGCGTCTCTGTCGATGCCGACCCCGCCGCCGATTTCTCGGCCTACCGCAGTTTCGCGTTCTTCGAGCCGTTGGCGTTGGAGTCGCGTGGCTACAGCACGCTGCTCAGCGAGCGCCTGCGCGACGAGGCGCGCCGCCAGATGGAGGCGCGCGGTTTCGTCTATGAAGCCGCCAACCCGGATCTTCGTGTCAATCTCAACGCGCTGGTGGAAGAGAAGACCGACGTGGTGCGCGTGCCCGAGGTCGACGTGGCGTGGTACTGGAGCTACCGCGCGCGTGCCTACGTGGGCGTGCCGATCTGGCATGAGCGGGTACACGCTGTGCGCTACCGCGAAGGCACGGTGAACGTCGACCTCGTCGATGCCCGAGAGCGCCGGCTGGTCTGGGAGGGCATCGCCGTCGGCAGTGCCGCCGGCCGCACACCCGCCGAGCGACGCGAGCGCGCTGGGGCGTCGGTGGCGACGATCTTCGAGGCCTTTCCGCATCGCGCCGGTGGTGCGGCAGCAGCGTCTCCGCCGGTGCGCCCGTGAGCGCGGCCTCGCGCGCGCTGGCCGGGGCGCTTGCCGCTTCGATCGCCATGCTGGTGCTCCCGGGTTGCGCCACCGCACCGGTGGCCACCGCCGAAGCGGCACCCGGTGCCGATGTGCGCCAGTACGCCACGTTCGCGTTTTTCGAGCCACTGGCCCTGGAGCGCGGGGGTTACGGCACGGCGGTGGGCGAGCGCGCCCGTGCGGTGATCCGGCGCGAGATGGAATCGCGCGGCTACCGCCTCGACCCCGACAATCCGGCGCTGCGCATCAATGTGCTGGCCGCTGTCGCCGAGCAGCCGCGCAGCCGCCCGCAGGTCAGTCTTGGCCTTGGCTTGGGCTTTGGCGGCGGCAGCACGCGCGGCGGCCTGGGTGTGGACCTGCCGATCGGTGCTGCTGAGCGCAGTGGGATGCGCCGGCTGCCCGGTGGCATCGCCATCGATGTGGTCGACGACCACGCGCGTCGTGTGGTGTGGACGGGCGGCGTCGACCTCGAGCGAACGGGGCGTAGTGGCGAACAGGCGGCGCTGGAGACGGCCCTGCTGCGTGTGATGGCCGGCCTGCCACCGCGCCGGGACGTCGAGCGCTGACCGCGCCGCGGCCTAGGCTCAGCCCACGCCGCTCAAGGCCCACGGCCCGCGCCCGCTCGCGGCAGTGATCAGGCCGAGCACGCGCTTGGCTTCCGCATCGACCATCGGCCACTCGAAGCGCCAGGTCCAGTTGTGGTCGCCCATCGTGCCGGGGAGGTTCATGCGGTGCGCGGCGTCGAGGCCGAGCACGTCCTGCAGCGGGAACACGGCGAAGTTCGCCACCGAATTCGCGCAGGCGCGGACCATCGCCCAGTGCACGTCGTGCTCGGAGGCGGGCAGGTAGCTGCCGGCGTACCGGCGCTCGCGCTCTGTTGCGCTGTTCCACCAACCGCGCACGGTGTCGTTGTCGTGCGTGCCGGTGTAGGCCACGCGGGCGCGATCGCTGTTGTGCGGCAGGAACGGATCGCTGGCATCAGAGCCGAAGGCGAACTGCAGGATGGTCATGCCGGGGAAGCCGCAGCCGTCGCGCAGTGCGATGACGTCGGGTGTGATGAGTCCCAGGTCTTCGGCGACGATCGGCAGGGGCCCAAGCGCCTTCTCGATGGCGTCGAATAGCGCCTTGCCGGGGCCGGGCACCCACTGGCCTTCCTCGGCCGTGGGGCAGCTCGCCGGGATCTCGTAGTAGCCGGCAAAACCGCGGAAGTGATCGATGCGAAACACGTCGGCGTGCCTGAGCGCGCGACGCACGCGATCCGACCACCACGCGAAATCTTCCTTGGCCATCCGGTCCCAGCGGTACAGCGGGTTGCCCCAGCGCTGGCCGGTCGGCGCCATCGCGTCCGGCGGGCAGCCGGCCACGGCGGTGGGCTGGCCGTCGCCGTCGAGCTGGTACAGATCCGGACGCGCCCAGCAGTCGGCGCTGTGGTGCGCGATGTAGATCGGCAGGTCGCCCATGATCGCGATGCCGCGCTCGTTGGCATGGCGCTTCAGCGCCGCGGCCTGCGTGTCGAAGCACCACTGCACGAAGGTCCAGTAGCCGATCTCGGCGGCGTGCTCGGCGCGCGCCGCGGCGAGCGCCTTCGCATCGCGATCGCGCAGCGCCGGCGCCCACGTCCACCACGGCATCCCGCCGTGCGCGGTTTCCAGCGCCATGAACAGCGCATAGTCGTCGAGCCAGTACGCCTCGCGCTTCGCCCATTCGGCCTTCGCGGCACGCTCGGCCGGCGCGTGCTTCGCGACGTGGCCGGCGTAGGCCGCGCGCAGCTGCGCGTTGCGCCACTCGACGACTTTTCCGAAGTCGACCTTGCGCGCGTCGAAGCCGCTATCCGGCAGCGTCGGCGGCTTCAGCCAGCCGTTCGCGACCAGGCCTTCGAGCGCGATCATCAGCGGGCTGCCGGCGAAGGCCGAGACGCTCTGGTACGGCGAGTTGCCGGGGCCGATCGGGTTGACCGGCAGCCACTGCCAGATCGTCTGGCCGGCCTCTTTCAGCCAATCGACGAATTTGAATGCGTCGGGCCCGAAGTCGCCGATGCCGTGCGGGCCGGGCAGGGAAGTGACGTGCAGGAGCACGCCGGCGGCGCGCTGGTCGAGGGAGAACATCAGGCGGGCTCCGAAGCGGAAGCGAGGCGTCGCAGGACGAGCAGGCTGTGCGCGGGCACGAGGACCGCGGAATCGTCGAGCGTGCCAGCGAACACCTGCGGAGGAAAACTGCCGGAGGTGTCGATGATCAACTGCCACGGGCCGTCGGGCAGTTCGAAGGGGCGATCGATCGCATCCGGGTTGAAGGCGATGGCGCTGCGCGGTGCGGCGGCACCGGCCGCGCGCAGCTGGCAGGCGAAGGCGCCGCTGCTGGCGTCGTGCCAGTCCTCGATGCGCATGTCGGTGCCGTCGGGGCGCAGCCAGCGGATCGCCGGGTCGCACTCGCCCGGATCAAGGCGGTACCACTCCGGCCAGCGCAGGTAGGCCTCGGAGGCGCGCAGCGCGATGAGCTGCGCGATCAGCGCGCGGTCGTCGTCGCGTGCGGTGCGGGCAGGCGCGTCGGCATTGGCAAGCCCCGACCAATCGATCCAACCCGTCGCGTTGTCCTGGCAGTAGGCGTTGTTGTTGCCCTGCTGCGAGTTGCCGGCTTCATCGCCGGCCAGCAGCATCGGCGTGCCCTGTGCCAGCAGTGTGGACGCCAGCATTGCGCGGCGCACGCGGCGGCGCGTGTCGGTGATGCGCGCATCAGGGCTCGGGCCTTCGACGCCGAAGTTGCTGCAGACCTCGTGGGCGTGGCCGTCGCGGTTCTGCTCGCCGTTGGCTTCGTTGTGTCGGCAGGCATAGGTCACGACATCGCTGAGCGTGCGGCCGTCGTGCGCGGCGACGAAGTTGATGCTGGATTGCGGACGGCGCTGGCCGTGCTGGAACAGGTCGCTCGAGGCGGTGAAGCGCTTGGCGAACTCGCTGCGCTGCACCGGCGCGCGCGCATGGCCATCCGCGGTGGCGGCCGCGCCCAGCCAATAGCCGCGCACGGCGTCGCGGAAGCGGTCGTTCCACTCGGCGAAGCG
>DMHI01000169.1:0-3114 GCA_003449515.1 Lysobacteraceae bacterium
TCGGCCGCCGAGTAATCGCGCCGCGCGCCGCGCATCGGCGCCGATCGCGGCTCGCGCAAGACACAATGAAGCGGCCGGTCCTGCGAGGGGCCGGCCGTTTGTGTTACTCCACCGTCACCGACTTCGCGAGGTTCCGTGGCTTGTCGACGTCGGTGCCGCGGGCGAGTGCGGTGTGGTACGCGAGCATCTGCACCGGGATCGCGTGCACCACCGGCGAAAGCAGGCCCACGTGCCGCGGCGTGCGGATCACGTGCACGCCGTCCTCTTCGCCGAAGTGGCTGTCGGCGTCGGCGAACACGAACATCTCGCCGCCGCGGGCACGCACTTCGTGGATGTTCGACTTGACCTTCTCGAGCAGGGCGTCGTTCGGCGCGATGACGACCACCGGCATCTCGCTGTCGACCAGCGCCAGCGGGCCGTGCTTCAACTCGCCGGCGGCGTAGGCCTCGGCGTGGATGTAGGTGATTTCCTTGAGCTTGAGCGCGCCTTCGAGCGCGATCGGGAAGTGCAGGCCACGGCCAAGGAACAGCGCGTGGTCCTTGCGGGCGAACGCTTCCGCCCACGCGGCGACCTGCGGCTCCAGGTTCAGCGCGTGCTGGACGCTGCCCGGCAGGTGGCGCAGTGCGTCGATCTGCTCGGCCTCCGCCGCCGCATCGAGACGGCCGCGGGCCTTGGCGATCACCATCGCCAGCGCGAACAACGCGACCAGCTGCGTGGTGAAGGCCTTGGTCGAGGCCACGCCGATCTCGGCCCCCGCGCGGGTCAGGAACTGCATCGCCGACAGCCGCGGAATGGCGCTCTCGGCCACGTTGCAGATCGACAGCGTGCGGTGGTGGCCTTCATGGATCGCGTACTTCAGCGCCTCGAAGGTGTCGAGCGTTTCGCCCGACTGCGAGATGGTGACGACGAGGTGGCCGGGGTTCGCGACCACCGGGCGATAGCGGTACTCACTGGCGATATCGACGGCGCAGGGCACGCCGGCGATCGCTTCGATCCAGTAGCGCGCCACGAGGCCCGAGTAGTAGCTGGTGCCGCAGGCGAGGATCTGCACGCCAGTGACGCCAGCCATCAGCTCGGGCCCACGCGGGCCGAACAGTTCGGGCAGGAAGCCGGTGTCGAGGATCGGCTCGAGCGTGTCGGCGATGGCGCGCGGCTGTTCGTGGATCTCTTTCTGCATGAAGTGGCGATACGGGCCCAGCTCGAGCGAGGCCAGCGACACGCCCGAGACCTGCTCGGCGCGCTGCACGACAAGGCCCTCCGCATCGAACACGCGGACGGCGTCGCGCCGCACTTCGGCCACGTCGCCCTCGTCGAGGTAGATCACGCGGCGGGTGTGCGCGACGACAGCTGAGACGTCGGAGGCGACGAAGGCCTCGCCGTCGCCGACGCCGATCAGCAGTGGGCAGCCCATGCGCGCGGCGATCAGCCGCGATGGATCGGACCTGGCGATGATCGCCAGCGCGTACGCGCCTTTCAGCTCACGCACGGCGCGCTGCGTCGCTTCCAGCAGATCACCGCCGTCGCGCAGGTAGTGACGCACGAGGTGCGCGACGACCTCGGTGTCGGTCTGCGAGGTGAACATGTAGCCCAGCGCCTTGAGGCGCTCGCGCTGCTCGTCGTGGTTTTCGATGATGCCGTTGTGCACCAGCGCGAGCTCGCCGTCGCTGATGTGCGGATGCGCGTTGGCCTCGGTGACGCCACCGTGCGTGGCCCAGCGCGTGTGGCCGATGCCAAGTCCTGCCCGCAGGCCTTCGGCTGCGGCGGCGGCCTCCATCTCGGCCACGCGGCCGGTGCGACGCACGCGCTTCAGTTCGCCATCCAGCACGGCCACGCCGGCCGAATCGTAGCCGCGGTATTCGAGGCGCTTCAGGCCATCGACCAGCACCGGCACCACATCACGGCCGGCGATGGCCCCCACGATTCCGCACATCGACAACGCTCCCTTCAAACCGGACAACAGTGTAGCCGGCTGGCGTCCTGCGGACGCCCAACGCGGGTGACCACCGCCTGTCCGAATCCTGACGCCGCGCGGTCAGGGCTTCTTCGCCGGGCGCGCCCATCCAGCCAGACTCACCTGCTTGCCGCGCGCCACGGTGAGCTGCCCTTCCGGCGCATCCTTGGTCACCACCGAGCCCGCACCGATCGTCGCCATCGCGCCGATCGTCACCGGCGCCACCAGCGCGCTGTTGCTGCCGATGAAGGCGCCATCGGCAATCGTCGTGGTCCACTTGTTCACGCCGTCGTAGTTGCAGGTGATGGTGCCGGCGCCGATGTTGACCTTCGCGCCGATCACGGCATCGCCGAGGTAGGTCAGGTGGTTGGCCTTGCTGCCCGGACCCAGCGTGGTCTTCTTGGTCTCGACGAAGTTGCCGATATGCACGCCCTCGGCAAGCAGCGTCCCGGGGCGCAGGCGCGCGAACGGGCCGATGGTGCAGTGCGCGTCCGCCTCCACGCCTTCGAGGTCGCTGTGCGCCGCCACGATGGTGCCAGCGCCGAGCGTCACGTTCTTCAAACGGCAGAACGGCCCGATCACCACGCCGTCGCCCAGCGCGACGCGGCCCTCGAGGATCACGTCGACGTCGATGCGCACGCCCTGCCCCACCACCACCGTGCCGCGCTGGTCGAAGCGCGAGGGGTCGGCGAACTGCACGCCGGCTTCCGACAGCGTCTTCGCGCAGCGGCGCTGGAAGGCGCGCTCGAGCTGCGCGAGCTGCCACGGATCGTTGGCACCCTCCACTTCACCGGCATCGGCCACGCGCACCGCCGTCGCCGCCTGCCCGTCCGCGGCCGCCATCGCGAACACATCGGTCAGGTAGTACTCGGCTTGCGCGTTCTCGCTTTTCAGCTGCGACAGCCAGCGCTTCAGCTCGGCGCCCTTCGCCGCGACCAGCCCGGTGTTGATCGTGCGCACCGCGCGCTGGTCGGTGTTCGCGTCCTTCTGCTCGACGATCGCCTGCACGCGCCCCTGCGCGTCGACCAGCACGCGGCCATAGCCGGTGGGATCGGCCAGTTCCGCCACCAGCACCGCGAGGGCGCCCTCGGCGGCCACCAGCGGGCGCAGCGACTCGGCGCGGACGAGCGGCACGTCGCCGTACAGCACCAGCACGCGCGCGT
>DMHI01000169.1:3535-3681 GCA_003449515.1 Lysobacteraceae bacterium
AGATCGGCGTCGGCCTTGAACGCCTCGCGCACGGCCTCACCGCCGTGGCCGTAGACCACATGGATGCGCGCGGCTCCCAGCGCGCGCGCGGTGTCGATGACGTGGCCCAGCATGGGCTTCTGCGCGATCGGCTGCAGCACCTTCGG
>DMHI01000169.1:4072-10260 GCA_003449515.1 Lysobacteraceae bacterium
GGGAGCGGACATGCGGAGGCTTCGGTTCGACGGACAGCGCATTCTAGGCCGGCACGGCCTGTCGATCATCGTGGCCGCCGCAAACAAAAACGCCGGCGCGAGGCCGGCGTTTTCGTCGATGGAGCCAATCGTCGGGCGAGCCCGCAGGCTGAGGTGCAGGCTGTCCGAAAGACGCCGATCAGTGCTTGAGGTTCTTGCGCAAGCGCTCGAGCGCCTGCAACTGGGCCATGGCCTGCTGCAACTGCACCTGTGCTTCGGCCACCGACATCGCTTCCGAGCGGTTGGCAAGGATGCGCTCGGCTTCTTCCTTGGCCTTCAACGCCGCGGCCTCGTCGAGGTCTTCGGCGCGCTCCACCGTATCGGCAAGCACGGTGACCACCTGCGGCTGGACTTCGAGCATGCCGCCGGAGACGTAGAAGTCGAGCTTCTCGCCATTGGGCCGGGTCACGATGACCTTGCCCGGCTTGAGGCGGGTGATCAGCGGCGCGTGGCGCGGCGCGATGCCGATCTCACCAAGCTCGGCGGTCGCGACGACCAGTGTCGCGTCGCCCTGGAAGATTTCCTTCTCGGCGCTGACGATGTCGCAGCGGATGGTGATCGTCATGTCGGCTTATCCGTGGCTCAGACCGCAGCCAGCTTCTTGGCCTTCTCGAAGGCCTCGTCGATGCCGCCGACCATGTAGAACGCCTGCTCCGGCAGGTCGTCGCACTGGCCGTCGACGATCATCTTGAAGCCGCGGATCGTCTCCTTCAGCGTCACGTACTTGCCCGGCGAGCCGGTGAAGACTTCGGCCACGTGGAAGGGCTGCGAGAAGAAGCGCTCGGCCTTGCGGGCGCGCGACACCACCTGCTTGTCCTCTTCCGACAGCTCGTCCATGCCGAGGATGGCGATGATGTCCTTCAGCTCCTTGTACTTCTGCAGCGTGGCCTGCACCTTGCGCGCGGTGTCGTAGTGCTCGTGGCCGATCACGTTCGGATCGAGCTGGCGCGAGGTCGAGTCCAGCGGGTCCACGGCCGGGTAGATGCCCAGCGACGCGATCTGGCGCGACAGCACGACGGTGGCGTCGAGGTGGGCGAAGGTGGTCGCCGGCGACGGGTCGGTGAGGTCGTCCGCGGGCACGTACACGGCCTGGATCGAGGTGATCGAGCCGGTGCGCGTCGAGGTGATGCGCTCCTGCAGCACGCCCATTTCCTCGGCCAGCGTCGGCTGGTAGCCCACCGCCGACGGCATGCGGCCCAGCAGCGCCGACACTTCGGTACCGGCCAGCGTGTAGCGGTAGATGTTGTCGACGAAGAACAGGATGTCGCGGCCCTTGCCGGTCGCCGGGTCCTTGTCGTCGCGGAAGTACTCGGCCATGGTCAGGCCGGTGAGCGCGACGCGCAGGCGGTTGCCCGGCGGCTCGTTCATCTGGCCGTACACCATCGCGACCTTGTCGAGGACGTTCGAGTCCTTCATCTCGTGGTAGAAGTCGTTGCCCTCGCGGGTGCGCTCACCCACGCCGGCGAACACCGAGAGGCCCGAGTGCTGCTTCGCGATGTTGTTGATCAGCTCCATCATGTTGACGGTCTTGCCGACGCCGGCGCCGCCGAACAGGCCAACCTTGCCGCCCTTGGCGAACGGGCACATCAGGTCGATGACCTTGATGCCGGTTTCGAGCAGCTCCGATCCGCCGGCCTGCTCGGCGTAGGCCGGGGCGGCGCGGTGGATTTCCCAGCGGGTGTCGGCGGCCACCGGGCCGGCCTCGTCGATCGGGTTGCCCAGCACGTCCATGATGCGGCCCAGCGTGGCCTTGCCGACCGGCACGCTGATGGCCTTGCCGGTGTTGACGGCGACGAGGCCGCGCTTCAGGCCGTCGGTCGAACCCAGCGCGATCGCGCGGACGATGCCGTCACCCAGCTGCTGCTGGACTTCGAGCGTGATCTCGGTGCCGGTGACCTTCAGGGCGTCGTACACCTTCGGCACCTGGTCGCGCGGGAACTCGACGTCGACGACGGCGCCGATGATCTGGACAAGCTTGCCTTGGCTCATGGTGGGGTTCCTCGGAAGTTGATGCTGTGGGGCGCGCCGCTTAGACCGCTGCGGCGCCGCCGACGATTTCGGAGATTTCCTGGGTGATCGCCGCCTGCCGCGCCTTGTTGTAGACGAGGTTCAGCGTGCCGATCAACTTGGTGGCGTTGTCGGAAGCCGCCTTCATCGCGACCATGCGCGCGGCGTGCTCCGAGGCCAGGTTCTCGAGCACGGCCTGGTAGACCAGCGACTCGACGTAACGGGTGAGCACGTGATCCAGCACGGTGTGCGGGTCCGGCTCGTAGATGTAGTCCCAGTCGTGCTTGGCTTCCAGCGACTCGGAGGCCACCAGCGGCAGCAGCGGAGCCAGCGACGGCCGCTGCGACATCGTGTTGACGAAGTCGTTGTAGCAGAGCACCACGCGATCCAGACGGCCATCGACGTAGCGATCGAGCATGGTCTTGGTCACGCCGATCAGCTGGGCCAGTTCCGGCTGCTCGCCGAGGTGCGTGACCGAGCCCAGCATGTCCACCTTCAAACGACGGAAGAAGGTGGCGGCTTTCTGGCCGATGCAGACCACATCGACTTCCGCGCCCTTGCCCTGCCAGTCGCGGATATCGGCGAGGATGCGCCGGAACAGCTGCGAGTTCAGGCCGCCGCAGAGACCGCGATCGGTCGAGACGATGATGTAGCCGACGCGCTTGACGTCCACACGCTCCGCCATGAACGGATGCACGTGGTCGGTGTTCGCATGGGCGATGTGGCCGACGACCTGCTTCATCAGGCGCGCGTAGGGCCGCGTCGCCCGCATCTTGTCCTGCGCCTTGCGGATCTTGGACGCCGAGACCATCTCGAGCGCGCGCGTCACCTTGCGGGTGTTCTGCACGCTCTTGATCTTGGTTTTGATTTCGCGGCCGCCTGCCATGGGAGTGCTCTCTCTTACCAGCTCGCCGTGGTCTTGAACTCGGCGATGAGCGCCTTGAACTCGCCCTCGATCTCCTTGTCCCAGACGCCGGTGGCGACGATCTTCTCGGCCAGCGCGTTGCGGGTGTTGACCAGGTGGGCGTGCAGGCCGGCCTCGAAGGCGCCGATCTTGGCCAGCGGCACGTCGTCCATGTGGCCTTCGTTGACGGCGTAGATCGACAGCGCCATCTGCGCGATCGACATCGGCGCGTACTGCTTCTGCTTCATCAGCTCGGTGACGCGCTGGCCGCGCTCGAGCTGCTTGCGGGTGGTCTCGTCGAGGTCGGAAGCGAACTGCGCGAAGGCCGCCAGCTCGCGGTACTGCGCGAGCGAGATACGGATGCCGCCCGACAGCTTCTTCATGATCGTCGTCTGCGCGGCACCGCCGACGCGCGAGACCGAGATGCCGGCGTTCACGGCCGGGCGGATGCCGGCGTTGAACAGGTCGGTCTCGAGGAAGATCTGGCCGTCGGTGATCGAGATGACGTTGGTCGGCACGAAGGCCGAGACGTCACCGGCCTGCGTTTCGATGATCGGCAGCGCGGTCAGCGAACCGGTCTGGCCCTTGACCGCGCCATCGGTGAACTTCTCGACGTACTCGGCCGAGACGCGGGCCGCGCGCTCGAGCAGGCGCGAGTGCAGGTAGAACACGTCGCCCGGGTAGGCTTCGCGGCCCGGCGGGCGGCGCAGCAGCAGCGAGATCTGGCGGTAGGCGACGGCCTGCTTCGACAGGTCGTCGTAGACGATCAGGGCGTCCTGGCCGCGGTCCATGAAGTACTCGCCCATGGCGCAACCGGCGTACGGCGCGATGTACTGCATCGCCGCCGACTCCGCAGCCGAAGCGGCGACGATGATGGTGTGCGCCAGCGCGCCGTTCTCTTCGAGCTTGCGCACGACGGCGGCGATCGAGCTGGCCTTCTGGCCGATCGCCACGTAGACGCACTTCACGCCGGTGTTCTTCTGGTTGATGATCGCGTCGATCGCCATCGCGGTCTTGCCGGTCTGGCGATCGCCGATGACGAGCTCGCGCTGGCCGCGGCCGATCGGGATCATCGCGTCGACCGACTTGTAGCCGGTCTGCACCGGCTGGGCCACCGACTGGCGCCAGATCACGCCCGGGGCCACGCGCTCGACCGGCGAGCTCAAGGAAGCGTTGATCGGGCCCTTGCCGTCGATCGGGTTGCCCAGGGCGTCGACGACGCGGCCGAGCAGCTCGGTGCCCACCGGCACTTCGAGGATGCGGCCGGTGGTCTTGGCGACCATGCCCTCGCACAGGTGCTCGTAGTCGCCGAGGACCACGGCGCCGACCGAGTCGCGTTCGAGGTTCAGCGCCAGCGCGAAGGTGTTGCCGGGCAGCTCGATCATCTCGCCCTGCATGGCGTCGGCGAGGCCGTGGATGCGGACGATGCCGTCCGACACCGAGGTGACGGTGCCTTCGTTGCGGGCTTCGGCCGAGAGCTTCAGCTTCTCGACGCGCTGCTTGATCAGTTCGCTGATTTCGGACGGGTTGAGCGTCTGCATGGTCGTTCCTGCTGCCGGCGCGCGGCCGACGTTCAATGGGGAATCAGTGGGTCAGGGCGGTTTCGAGGCGCGCCAGCCGGCTGCGCACCGAGCCGTCGATGACGACGTTGCCGGTATCGATCACCGCGCCGCCGATCAGACCCGGATCGATCGCGGTCTCCAGCTCGACGTTCTGCTGGAAGCGCGCCTGCAGCGAAGCGCGCAGCTTCGCCAGCGCGGCCTCGTCGAGCGGGAGCGCCGAAGTCACCTTGGCACGCACCGTGTTCTGCGCCTCAGCGCGGAATTCCTCGAACAGCGCGAGGATCTCCGGCAGCAGCAGCAGGCGGCGGTTCTCCGCCAGCACCGCGAGGAACTGCAGGAAGTTCGCGGTGAGATCGCCGGGCGGCGCCACCAGCCCCGCAGCGTCGCCCGCCGCGAGGTTGGGATGCTCGACCAGCGCGGCGACGCGCGGATCGGCAACGAGCTGGGCCGCGACCGCGAGGGCCTTCGACCAGCCACCGAGGTCGCCGCGCTCCTTCGCCAGCGCGAACGCGGCGCGGGCGTAGGGACGGGCAAGCGTGAAGGCCTGGCTCATCGTGCAGGCCTCAGATCTGCTCGGCCAGTTCGTCGATCAGCGCGGCGTGGGTCGTCGCGTTGATCTCCTTGCCGATCAGCTTGCCAGCGCCGGCCACCGCGATCGCGCCGACCTGCTTGCGCAGGTCTTCGCGGGCACGGAACAGGGTGGCATCGATCTCGGCCTGGGCCAGCGCGATCTGCCGACCGCCCTCGACGATGGCGTCGCTCTTGGCCTGCTCGATGATCTGCGCGGCGCGCGCTTCGGCCTTGGCGATGATCTCGTTGGCCTGGCCACGGGCCTCGCGCAGGGCCTCTTCGACCTTCTGCTGGGTCTGGACGAGGTCCTTCTGGCTGCGCTCGGCGGCGGCGAGGCCTTCGGCGATCTTCTGCTGGCGCGCTTCGATGGCAGCCAGCAACGGCGGCCAGATCTTGGTCGCGATGATCCAGGTCAGGGCGGCAAACGCGAGGCCCTGGGCGATCAAGGTAGCGGTGAGGTTCATGGGTGCGCTCGGTCGTTCATGCGCCGGCGCGTGGTCGCGCCGGCGGTGTCGCGGAGGGCGCGGCGCTCAGGCCGCGCCGCACGGGCGTGGCTCGATCAGCCGCCAAACGCCTGGGTCAGCTGCTGGCCGAGACCGCCGATCAGCGGGTTGGCGAAGGCGAACATCAGGCCCACGGCGACCGTGATGATGAACGCGGCGTCGATCAGGCCGGCGGTGATGAACATGCGGACCTGCAGCACCGGGATCAGCTCCGGCTGACGGGCGGCCGACTCGAGGAACTTGCCAGCCATGTTGGCCATACCGATCGAAGCGCCAAGCGCCGCGAGGCCGATCATGAAGCCGATGGCCAGGATGGTGAACGACTGGATGTCGGCGAAGGCGGTCAGGATGTTCGAGATGTCCATGGTGTGCTCCGGGGTGTTGCCAAGGGTTGAAGGAAAACGGGGATTCGAGAGGGTGGGCTGGAACAGACGCCGCGGTCACGGCGGTGGAACGTGACGCGGAACCGTCAGTGGTGCTCTTCCATCAGGCTGAGGTAGACGATGGAAAGCATCATGAAGATGAAGGCCTGCAGCGGGATCACCAGCAGGTGGAACAGCATCCAGCCGAGGCCGAAGGCGCCGCCAGCGATCGCACCGGCGA
>DMHI01000264.1 GCA_003449515.1 Lysobacteraceae bacterium
GACTGGCCGATCCGCGTCGAGGTGCTGTCGCGCTTCAAGTCGGCGAAGGACATCAAGGCCGTGCTCGACCAGGTGGCCGAGGGCAAGGTCGACGTGATCGTCGGCACGCACCGGCTTCTGCAGGACGACGTCAAGTTCAAGGACGTCGGCCTCGTCATCGTCGACGAGGAGCAGCGCTTCGGCGTGCGGCAGAAGGAGCGCCTGAAGGCCCTGCGCGCCGAGGTCCACCTGCTCACGCTAACGGCCACGCCGATCCCGCGCACGCTGAACATGGCGATGAGCGGCCTGCGCGACCTGTCCATCATCGCCACGCCGCCGGCGCACCGCCTCGCGGTCAAGACCTTCGTGGCACCCTGGGAGAACGAGACCGTCGTCGAGGCCTTCCAGCGCGAGCTGGCGCGCGGCGGCCAGGTGTACTTCCTGCACAACGAGGTCGACAGCATCGAGAAGATGGCCCGCGACCTGCAGGCCCTCGTGCCCGAAGCCCGCATCCGCGTCGCGCACGGCCAGATGGCCGAGCGCGAGCTGGAACAGGTGATGCTCGACTTCCACCGCCAGCGCTTCAACGTGCTGGTGTGCACCACGATCATCGAATCGGGCATCGACATCCCGAGCGCGAACACGATTGTCGTGAACCGAGCCGACCGCTTCGGGCTCGCGCAGCTGCACCAGGTGCGCGGCCGTGTCGGCCGTTCGCACCATCGCGCGTATTGCTACCTGATCGTGCCGCCCAAGCTCACGTCCGACGCGGAGAAGCGCCTCGAAGCGCTGGCGGCGATCGAAGAGCTAGGCGCGGGCTTCATGCTGGCCACGCACGACCTCGAAATCCGCGGCGCTGGCGAGCTGCTGGGCGAGGAGCAATCGGGCCAGATCGCCGAAGTCGGCTTCTCGCTCTACACCGAACTGCTGGAGCGCGCGGTCACGTCGATCAAGGCCGGCAAGATCCCCGACCTCGACGCCGGCGCGCCGATCGGGCCGGAGATCAACCTCAACCTGCCCGCGCTGCTGCCCGACGACTACCTGCCCGACGTGCATGCACGCCTCACGCAGTACAAGCGCATCAGCGCGGCAAAGACCGTCGACCGCCTGAAGGAACTGCAGGTCGAGCTGGTCGACCGCTTCGGCGTGCTGCCCGATGCGGCGAAGCACCTGTTCGCGGTGAGCGAACTGAAGCTCGACGCCGCGCGGCTCGGTATCCGCAAGCTCGATCTCGGCCCCACCGGCGGGCGGCTGGTGTTCGATGCCAAGCCGAACATCGATCCGATGTCGGTGATCCGGATGATCCAGGGACAGCCTCGGGTCTACGCGATGGACGGCCCGGACAAGCTGAAGATGAAGCTCGAACTGCCGGATGCGCCCAGCCGCCTGCGCGCGGCGCGGGCGCTCATCGCCACGCTGGCGCAGGGCTGAGTTCCGTAGGGCGCGTGCTCAGCCGCCCCGGGCCAGACGGCTCATGGCGCTGAATTCGTGCACGTACCAGCCGCTGCCGCCGGCACGCACCAGCGCCATCACCGCGTCGGCGACGCGGCCGGCGTCGATCGCCCTGAACCTCGACAACGGCCCGACCAGCAGCGGGTTGTAGAACGGTGCCAGCGTCTGCGCGATGCCTTCGGCGCGGCGCCGCTCGCCGCGTTCGCCAAGCAGCAGGCCCGGCCGGAGGATGTCGACGCGCGGGAAGTTCTGTTCGGCGAGGCCACGCTCCGCTTCGGCCTTGACGCGCAGGTAGAAGCTGCTCGACTTCGCACTGGCACCCACCGACGAGACGAGGATGGCGTGGCGTGCCCCCAGCGCGCGGGCCACCGCCGCGAACTTCAGGACCAAGTCGCGGTCGACGGCGGCGAAGGCGGCCTGGTTCCCAGCCTTGGCCATCGTCGATCCGAGTGCGCAGACCCAGGTGTCCACCTTCAGGCCGGCGAGGCTGCGCCTGAGACCGCTGTCGCTGCGACGCTCGGCCGTGCTGGCGTCGTAGATCGGGTTGTGCAGCCGCGGCGAGGACACCGCCAACGGCGCGCGGGTGGGCGCGACAATCGTGCAAGGCTCACCCGGCGCGAGCAGGCGACTCAGCACTGCGCCGCCCACCAGTCCGCTCGCACCGGACAGCAGCACGCGCCGGATCGGCACGTCGGTCTCCGGCAGCGGCAGGCGCGATTGCATCGAGGCGTGGGGCGAACGTGAAACTCCGCGCGAGGCTAGCACGGCCTCGATCACAACGCGCCTTGACGCGATCTTCACTACAAATGCGAATCGCTCGCATACGATAAGTATTACTCCTTGCACTTCGATCTCACCCGCATGCTCCGTCCCGCACCGCTGTCCGCCGCCCTCGCCGTCGCCCTTGCCGCCCTCGCCCTCCCCAACGCCCCCCGCGCCGCGGCCCTCGCCGCTGAAGACCGGGTGAAGCTGCCTACCGTCGAGGTGCGTGCCGCCGCCGCGCCACAGGCCGACCGGGGCACGCCGCCCGAGGTCGAGGACGGCAAGCTCAACGCCGGCCGCAAGACGACCCGCATCGAGCTCGACGAACAGCCGGTCATCGCCAACGACAACTTCCGCCAGTTGCTGGCGCGGACGCCGGGCCTGCTGCTCTCCGAGCAGCCGGTGCCCAGCCACCACAACATCAACTACCGCGGGCTTGGCGATCCCCACGAGTCGGAGTTCGTCACCTTCGCCGTCGACGG
>DMHI01000211.1:0-8472 GCA_003449515.1 Lysobacteraceae bacterium
CGGCTCGCCCTGAACCACCCCGACGGTGACGCCAGCGGCGCGGGCCGCTGTCGGGCGCGTCTCACCGAATCAAGAGACGGGTGTCATCGAACCTTCATGTGGCCGCTTTACGCTGTTAAACTGTCGTTAGGCTGCGCAATGCCCATTGAAGCCCGTCAGCAGCCGACGGCGGCCACAGCGACACCGGTGCCCGACGATGGCACCGGGGTCCGGGCGGATTCCCCGCCATCGTCTGTCTCCGCGTAAAAACCCACAGCAGGTCCCCACATGAACTATCGCAGCAAGGCGCGTTACTCGAAGCTCGCGCTCGGCCTCGCCGTTGCCCTGGCCTCGGCCCCGGCGTTCGCCCAGACCACCACCGCCAACATCGGCGGCCGTGTCACCGGCACCGACAACGCCAGCGTCGTCGGCGCGCAGGTGATGATCACGCATCTGCCCACGGGCACCACCGCCCGGGCGACTTCGGATGCCGATGGCCGCTTCGCCGCCCGCGGCCTGCGCGTCGGTGGTCCGTACCGCGTCACGATCACCAAGAACGGTGAGACCGAAGTCATCGAGAACGTGTTCCTCACGCTCAACGAGACGACCCAGGTCAACGCGATGATCGGCGACGACGCCGCCACGCTCGAAGTGGTCGAAGTGACCGCCGACAACATCGGCAACACCGTATTCAGCACCACGTCGATCGGCGCCGGCACGACGGTGACCCGCGACCAGCTCGACACCTTCGCCTCGATCCAGCGCGACCTGCAGGACTATGCGCGTCTCGATCCGCGCATCTCGCAGACCGACAAGGACCGTGGCGAGATCTCGGCATTGGGCCAGAACAGCCGCTTCAACTCGGTCACGATCGACGGTGTCAGCGTTTCCGACACCTTCGGCCTCGAGCCCAACAACCTGCCGACGGCGCGCCAGCCGATCTCGATCGACGCGATCGAGGAAGTGCAGATCAACATCTCGAACTACGACGTGACGCAGCGCGGTTACACCGGCGCCAACATCAATGCCGTGACCAAGTCGGGCACCAACGAGTTCCGCGGCAGCCTGCTCTACACTTTCCGCAATGACACCTTTGCCGGTGATCGCTTCAACCGCGCGAACGGCACCTTCTTCGATCCGCCGGAGTCGGAAGACACCACGGCCGGCTTCACCTTCGGCGGTCCGCTGCTGAAGGACCGGCTGTTCTTCTTCATGGCCTACGAGGACAGCACCTCGACCCGCCTCGGCACCGATTTCGTGCCGCTGGGTGGCACCGGCCGCCAGGTCTTCATCACGCCGGCCGAGATCACCCAGACCCAGCAGTTGGCCCGGAGCCTCTACGGCATCGACATCGGTGGGGTCGAGCTGCCGTCGGAAACGGAGATCACCGTCGAGGACATCCTGTTCAAGCTCGACTGGAACATTGCCGACAACCACCGCGCCGACCTGCGCTACACCCGCACCGACGAGAGCACCCCCTTCTTCGAGAATTTCTCGACCACGGGACTGTCGCTCAGCTCGCACTGGCGGACGCAGGAGAAGCAGTTCGAGAGCCTGGTCGGCCAGTGGTTTGCCGATTGGTCCGACGTGTTCTCGACCGAGTTCCGTGCCTCGCGCCGCGAGTACGCCAGCCAGCCGATCAACAACGCCAACCTGCCGCAGGTCGGCGTGCGCTTCACTGGCGGCACGCCGCCGGTCGGCGTCATCGGCGGTACCCGCACGCTGACGTTCGGCACCGAGCGCAGCCGCCATTTCAACCGGCTCGGCACCACCACCGATGACCTGTTCTTCGCCGGCACGCTGTTCGCGGGCGACCACGAGATCAAGGCCGGTGTCGATTGGTCGCGCATCGACTTCTTCAACGCCTTCCTGCAGGACACGCGCGGCAACTACACCTTCCAGTGCCTGCTGACCACGGCCACCTGTCCGAACAGCTTCGAGGCCGGGCGTCCGATCCAGTACCTCGCGCAGGTGCCGCAGGCGGGCCGCACGCTCAGCGACGGCGCCGCCCAGTGGGAACTCGAGAACCTCGGCCTGTTCCTGCAGAACACCTGGGCGGTGAACTTCAACCTCACCCTCGTTGCCGGCGTCCGCGTTGATCGCACCGGCATGCCGGATTCGCCGCTGTTCAACCCGGCAGCGGCAGGCGCGGTGGGCCCGGCGGTGGTCACTCTGGGGCGTCCGCGCGCCACCGGCGGTTTCGGTCTGAACAACTCCAGCACGCTCGACGGCGAGCTGCTGTGGCAGCCGCGCGTCGGTTTCAACTACACCTTCGACAGCGATCGTCCGACCCAGCTCCGCGGTGGCTTTGGCCTGTTCCAGGGCTCGGCCGCCAACGTGTGGCTGTCGAACCCGTACTCGAACACCGGTCGCGCCACCTCGATCGTGGGCTGCGGTACGGCGGGTCTGCCGGCCTGCCCCACCACGGGTACCGGCATCTTCAGCCCGAACCCGGCCAACCAGCCGGTCGCTTTCCCGGGCACGCCGCCGGCGTCGAACGTCGACTTCCTCGACGAGAACCTCGACCAGCCGTCGGTGTGGAAGGCCAACCTGGCGTTCGAGCACGAGCTGCCGTGGTGGGGCACCGTGTTCTCGGCCGAACTGGTGATCTCCGAGGTCGAGGACGGCCTCTTCTATCAGCACCTGAACCTGGGCGCGCCGACGGGCACCGGTCCTGACGGCCGCAACCTGTTCTGGAACGCCGGTGGTCAGAACACCGCCTGCTGGAGCGCGACCGGCGACCCGATCACCACCGGCGCCTGCGCCGGCAACAGCGGCCCGATCAGCCGCTGGCAGAACAACGCCGGCTTCAACAACGTGCTGGTCGTCCGCCCGACCAGCAAGGGCGGCGGCGAGAACCTGACGCTGGCCCTGTCGCGCGGTCGCCAGGACGACGGCTGGTCCTGGTCGCTGGCCTACGCCTACACCAATGTCGAAGAAGTCAGCCCGCTGACCTCGGCGGTGGCCAACTCGAACTGGCAGGCGGCGGCGGCGTTCAATGTCAACGAGGAGGTCGCGGCCCGCTCGCCCTACCTGGTGCGTGACCGCTTCGTCGCCACGCTGGGCTACCGCCACTTCCTGTTCGACGGCTATGCCACCGACTTCGGCCTGTTCTACGAAGGCCGCAAGGGCAAGCCGTACAGCTGGATCTTCCGCAACGATCTCAACGGCGATGGCGCGACCAACGACCTGATGTACATCCCGACCGCGCCGGGCTCGAACGAGGTGGTGTTCCGCGGCGGTGCGGCGGAAGAAGCCGCGTTCTGGGCGATCGTGCGCCAGGAGGGCCTCGACCGCTTCGCCGGTGGCGTGGTCGACCGCTACTCGCACTTCTCGCCGTGGACCAACAGCTTCGACCTGCGCGTGAGCCAGCAGTTGCCGGGCTTCTTCGAGAACCACCGCTCGGAGCTGGTGCTCGACATCCTCAACGTCGGCAACCTGATCGACAAGGACTGGGGTCGCGTCGACGAGATCGGCTTCCAGGCCCAGGGTGCGCAGGCCCGCAGCTTCGTCAACTACCTCGGCCGCGATGCGCAGGGCCGCTACATCTACGGCCTGCAGGCCGGTGGCCTCGAGGACTTCGTGACCCGCCAGAACCGCGGCGAGTCGCAGTGGGCGGCGCAGCTGACCTTCCGTTACCGCTTCTGATCGATCGCGGCATCGGGTGACGCGAACGGCCGGGCCTCCCCGGCCGTTCGCTTTTGCGGGCCGCCCGCCGCCCCTGCACCGCGCGGTCACCGCCACGGCGGGGGAGGGTGCTAGAGTCCTCGGCCTTTTCGACCAACCCGCCCACGAATGAGCGACACCTGCGCCCCCCTGCCCACCGTCAACGCCCGCATCAGTCCGCGCGGCGGTCTCGACATCCTCTCGCGCGCCGAGATCGCGCGCCTCACCGATGCCTCCCAGGACGACGACCTGCGTGAAACCCTGCGCCGCTGCGCGCTGGCGGTGCTCACGGTGGGTTCCGACTTCGGCGACCCGCGCGCAACCTCGGCGCGCTACCGCGATTTCGCCATCGAGGTGCAGCAGATGGACCGCGGCATCCGCCTCGAGCTGAAGAACGCGCCGGCGATCGCCTTTGTCGATGGCGAGTTGATCCGTGGCGTTGCCGACCTGCTGTTCGCCGTGGTGCGCGACATCGCCTACACCGCCATCGAGGTGCAGGGCGGCCAGTTCGATGCCGAGACTTCGGAAGGCCTCACCAGCACGGTGTTCGAGATCCTGCGCAACGCCCGCGCCATGCGCCCGCACCAGGACCCGAACCTCGTGGTCTGCTGGGGCGGCCATTCGATCAGCAGCGACGAATACATCTACACCAAGAAGGTCGGCTACGAGCTGGGCCTGCGCGGCCTCGACATCTGCACCGGCTGCGGCCCGGGCGCGATGAAGGGCCCGATGAAGGGCGCCACCATCGCGCATGCCAAGCAGCGCCACCGCAGCCCGCGCTACATCGGCATGACCGAGCCGGGGATCATCGCCGCCGAGTCGCCGAACCCGATCGTCAACCAGCTGGTGATCATGCCGGACATCGAGAAGCGCCTCGAAGGCTTCGTGCGGCTCGGTCACGGTTTTGTCGTGTTTCCCGGTGGTGTCGGCACCGCCGAGGAGATCCTCTACCTGCTCGGCATCCTGCTGCACCCCGACAACGCCGGTGCGCCGTTCCCGCTGGTGTTCACCGGCCCGAAGGCCTCGACCGCCTACTTCGAGCAGATCGACCGCTTCATCCGTCTCGCGCTGGGCGACGAGGCTGCCAAGCACTACAGCATCATCGTCGACGATCCGGTGGCGGTGGCCAAGGCGATGAAGGACGGCATGAGGAAGGTGCGCGAGCACCGCATCGCCAACCGCGACGCCTTCTTCTTCAACTGGTCGCTGAAGATCCCGTTCGCGTTCCAGCAGCCCTTCGAGCCCGACCACGCCGCGATGGCGGCCCTCGACCTGCACTTCGGCCGCCCGGTCCACGCGCTGGCCGCCGACCTGCGCCGCGCGTTCTCGGGGATCGTCGCCGGCAACGTCAAGGAGCCGGGCATGCGCCGCATCGAGCAGCACGGGCCGTTCGAAATCCACGGCGACAAGGCCATCATGGAAAGCCTCGACGACCTGCTGCGCGCCTTCGTCGAGCAGCGCCGCATGAAGATGTCGGGCGAGTACCGGCCCTGCTACCGCGTGGTGGCCTGAGGCGGCAGGCGCAGCCGGGCGACATGCACGCCGCCCGCCACGGCGGTGGTGAGTGTCGCCTCCGGGCCCAGGTGCGCCTCGAGGCGCGCGCGGTTGCCGGCCAGCCCGATGCGCTGCCCGGCGAAGCGTCCCGGTCGCGCCTCCCGTGATGCCACCGGGTTGCTGACCTCGATCAGGGTCCAGCCGGCTTCGCTGCGCGCCGAGATCGCCACCGTGCCGCCCTCGCGGGTCGGCTCGATGCCGTGCTGGATGGCGTTCTCGGCCAGCACCTGCACGCAGAAGGTGGGCACCTCGAGGCGGCCGAGATCGTCGGCGATCGTCCACGCCAGGCGCAGCCGTTCGCCCAGCCGACGCGCCTCGATGTCGAGATAGCGCCGGGTCAGGGCCAGCTCGTCGTCGAGGCCGTGGGTCTGCTCCTGGCGCAGCGCCACGCGGAACAGGTCGGCCAGATCGAGCAGCACGGCCTCGGCCTCGGCGGGGCGGGCCGGCAGGAAGGCGGTGGCCGCGTTGAGCGCGTTGAAGAGGAAGTGCGGATGGACGCGGGCCTGCAGGTGGCGCAGTTCCGCGCGCGCCATGGCGAGGCGGCTGGCCTGCCAGCGCGCCGCGTTGACCGCCACCAGCGATCCGACGCAGGCCATGCCGGCGGCGATCACCACCAGTCGCAGCAGGAAGTCGGCGAGGCCGGCAACGCCGTTGGCCGCGCCGCCCACCAGCACCCAGCCGGTGAAGCCGCTCGCCACGGTGATGGCAAGCACCACCGCCGCGGTCACCAGCACGAGGCGGCCCACCGTGCAGCGCCGCAGCCAGCGGCGCAGCAGGTGCAGGGTGCCAAGGCTGAGCGCGATCACCCAGGTGACCAGCAGGGCGGCGAGGCCAAGGCTTTCCAGCCCCGACGACGCGGCCATGGGGCTGGCCCAGACCACCACGGCGATCACCAGGCCCAGCATGAAGAGGCCCAGCATCGATTCCGGGGAGAGGAGGGCGTCGATGGGCGTCACCGGGGCGGCGGGTGCCGCCTGGCGACCGTGATCCTGCCGTTCGTCGGTCATCGTTGGACGTCGTCCTTCCGCCAGCCTTAGGGTCGCCGGGTCGAAACCCGAGAGAAGGTTACCGATGTCCGTCCGCTTCCGGGGGATGCGTCCGGCCCGCCCCGGCTTCACCCTCATCGAGATCCTCGTGGTCGTCATCATCCTCGGGGTGGTGCTGGCGCTGGCCGTTCCCAGCTTCACCGGTGCTGTCAACGGCAGCCGGCTGGCCGGCACCGCCAACGAGCTGCTCGCCAGCCTGAAGCAGGCGCGCGCCGAAGCCGTCCGCCGCAACCAGCGCGTGGTGGTCTGTCCGACCATCAACGGGACCACCTGCGCCACCAACTGGAGCCAAGGCTGGCTGGTGTTCGAGGATGCCAACCGCGATGACGGGGTTTCCGGCGGCGAGGAAGTCATATCCGTGGCCACCCCGGCCGCCGGCACCCAGGTGCGGCCATCGCCGGCGATCAGCGGCACGCATCGCATCCGCTACAGCCCCGATGGCTTCGCCCGCGCCGCCAACCGCGCGCTGCTCAACGGCACCTTCGCCGTCTGCCGGCCGGTCACGCAGCCTGCCGACAATGTCCGCGATCTCACCCTCACCGGCGGCAGCCGCACCAGTATCCAGCGCCGTGCGGCCGCCGGTGCCTGCGTCGATCCCAGCGACCCCTGAGCCATGACACGCCCTCCCTCCCGCCGCCAGCGCCAGTCCGGCGCCACGCTGATCGAAATCCTGATCGCCGCGCTGATCCTCGCCGTGGGCATGCTTGGCGTGGGCGCCATGCAGGCTGCGGCGCTGCGCAACAGCCAGAGCTCGCTCGAGCGCAGCCAGGCCGTGCTCGAGACCTACGCCATCCTCGACACCATGCGGGCCAACCTGATCGCCGCCCGCGCCGGTGCGTACAACATGCCGCTCACCTGCGCCCCCATCGTCGGCGGCACCCGCGCCGAGGTCGAGCGCGCCGCCTGGCATCAGGGCCTCCAGGGTCGTCTGGGTGAAAACGCCTGCGCGCGCATCGCCTGTGCCGACAATGTCTGCACGATCGAACTGCAGTGGGACGACAGTCGCGGCACCGCCGGCGATACGGAGCAGGAAATCATCACGGTGTCGCAGCTATGAGCCTTGTCGTCCTGTTCCGGCGTCGCCCGTCGAACGGCTTCACCCTGATCGAGCTGCTGATCGGGCTCGCGTTGGGCGTGCTGGTCGCCGCCGTCGCCACCTCGGTGTTCATCATGAACGCCCGGGTGCGCGAAGCCACCGACTCGCTGTCGCGCTTGCAGGAGGGCGCGCGCGTCGCCTTCGAGCTGATCGCCCGCGATGTCCGCCAGACCGGCGGATTCAGCTGTGGGCGCGAGGCCGGCACCGGCGACTCCGGCTCGCGTGGCGGTGCGGCCGACTACCGTTTCTCGAATGCGCTGCTCAATGCCAACACGGTCTGGTGGTCGACCTGGACCGCCCCGCTGCCCACTACCGATGCCCGTGGTGGGTTCCGGGGCTATGGTCCGGCGGATGTCACGCTGGGCACGGCCTTCGGAACCGCAACCGGCAACCGTGTGGCCGGCACCTCGGCCATCGACGTCCGCTATGCCGGAACGCGGGCGTTCGACGGCGCCTTCCTTGCTCCCGCCGTGGTCGCCACCAACGCCGCACGGATCACACTCAACGTGCCGGCGACCGGTGCCAGCGGCCACGGCTTCCAGACCGGCGACCTGGTGGTGGTCTGTGCGAATGCGCTGCCGCCGGTTGGCAGTGGCAACCCGGTGGTGCAGGGGCAGGATCAGCGCGATTTCGTCCCCTGGGTCGCGCTTGGGCAGGTTTCGGTTGCGGGCTCCGAGCTGACGCTGGCCTACATCGGGCTGACGCCGGGCAACCGCAACGCCACGCTCTGGGATCCCGCTCCGGTGTGGGCTCCGGCGGCGCGCGCGCAGCCGCGCGTGCAGGTCGCCCCATACATCCCGGTCCGCTGGTACGTCGGCATCAACGCGCGGAATGGCCGCTCACTGTTCCGCGAGACGCTCAGCGCCGGCAATTCGCCGCGCGTCATCCGCGAAGAGATGATCGAGGGCGTGACCGATCTCCGTATCGACTACGCGATCGATGGTGGGGCCGATTTCGTGGGCTCCGCCGCGGTCGTCGACTGGGCCGCCGTCACTGCCGTCCGCATGACCGTGGTGATGGACACGGCGCAAGGCGGCGTCGGCACCGAGGGTCAGCGCGTCAGTGCCGATTTTGACGCGCTCGAACGCGATTTCACCAATGTCATCGCCATCCGGAGCCGCCTGCCGTGAG
>DMHI01000211.1:8904-15423 GCA_003449515.1 Lysobacteraceae bacterium
GCCAGCCTGCGTTCCACCCTGCTCGAAGAGCGGATGACCGGCGCCATGTACGACCGCAGCCTGGCATTCCAGGTCGCTGAATCGGCGCTGCGCGAAGGCGAGGCCTTTGTCACCGCACAGGCGGCGGGCATCGTGTCCGATGCGCAGGCCCGCAATCTCAACGCCACTGCGTTCGACTGCACCGCGACCGGCGTGATCTGCGAAAGCAACCCCAACCTGACGCTCCCGGCCGGCTCGCCGGTGGCCGCCGGCGGTTGCGCCTTCAGCAATGCCCTCTGGCGCACGGCTGCCGCCACCGTCGCCTCGGCCCCGGCCGTTGCCGCCACCGGCACGCCGGCGTTCTGCGTCGAGTTCGTTGGCACCAGCATCTTGCCCAGCGAGCGGCTGTCGGCGGAGATCGCCGACGGTGGCACCACCGACATGGTGCTCTTCAACTACCGCATCTACGCCCGCAGCGCCGACCAGGAGGCCGCCGACGTTGCCGGCAGCGGTCGCGCCGTGGTCACGCTGCAGGGCACCTACGTCATCAGCCGTATCTGATCCCACCGGGAGCACGCCATGAGCACCTCCACCCATCGCCACGGTCGCCTCGCCTTCCTCGGCGCGTTTCTCGCCACGCTGCTTGCCGGGCCGGCATCGGCGTCGATCGATGTCGCCCAGCGACCGCTGTTCCTCGGGGCCAGTGTCCCGGGCAATCTTGTGCTGGTGCCGTCGGTGGAGTTCCCGACCGTGATCAGTGTGGCGAACATCGGCAATTACACCAACGCCGTGGCGACGCGCTGGGTCGGGTACTTCGATTCCGGCAAGTGCTACGAGTACGTCTGGTCGGCCACCGAGGCCGAGCGCCATTTCCGCCCCACCCGATTCACGGCCAACAACCAGTGCGCGGGTGTGAACGAGTGGAGCGGCCACTTCCTCAACTGGGCGACCACGCAGACCATCGATCCCTTCCGTCTGGCGCTCACCGGCGGCAATCGTGTTGTCGACACGCCCACCACGACGTGGTTGCAGAAGGCGCGAAATGATCGCCCCAATGAGGGCAACTTCCCGCGTCGGACGATCAGTGGCGGCCTGGTTGATCCGGCCACGCCGGCACGCTGGAACGATTTCCGTATGCGGATTGATGGCTTGGGGCATCGGATGTGGTTCACCGGCAACGGCGATCTCGCTATCGACCCGGGCGTCGCTGCACGGGTGGCCGCCAATGTTGTCGCCTACAACCCGGCCGTCCATCGGCTCGACAACAGCGACTACGGGTCGGGCGATGTCAACTTCCCGCCCACGGGCCCCGGTTCGCCACCGCCGGAGACCCGCAGTCAGGCGAACGTGGTCTACGAGGTGGCGGTCCGCGTTGCCGTGTGTGTGCCGGGGCTGCTGGAGACCGACAACCGTTGCGTCCAGTATGCGCAAGGCTGGAAGCCGGAGGGCTTGATCCAGGAGTACGCGGGGCGGGGAACAACCGGTCCGGGTGCCCGCCCGCGGCTCTCCTACTCCATCTTCGGCTACCTGAACATCTCGGGCCGTGAGCGCGATGGCGGCGTGATGCGCTCGAACTCGAAGTATGTCGGGCCGCTGACCATCGACGCCTCGGGTGCTGCCGTGGCAAACCCGGCCACGGAGTGGGATCCGAATACCGGCGTGCTGCTCCCTGATCCGAATCCGGCGGACCGGATCGCGACCAACACCGCCAACGGCCTGACCGGCGCCAACGCGATCCAGTTCAGCGGTGTCATCAACTACCTCAATCGTTTCGGCGAGGTCGCGACGCGGCGTCTGATGAAATCCCAGGACCCGGTGAGCGAGATGTACTACGCCGCCCTGCGGTACCTGAAAAACCAGGGGCCGGTCCCGGAGTATTCAACCCTTGTCGGCTCGGCGGCCTCCCGCTTCGATGATGCCGATGGCTTTCCGGTGGTGACCCGGTGGAACGATCCGATGGCTTTCCGCTGCCAGGCCAACGTGCTGCTCGGCATCGGTGACGTGAATACCTGGCAGGACAAGAACCTCCCGGGCCCCACCAGCGCGGTGGATGAACCATCTGCCGGCAAGCCTGCGGCCGTGCGTGCCGACACCACGGTCGACGTGGTGCGCTTCATGGGCCTGATCAACGACATGGAGCGTCAGGAAGGCAACAATCTCCCGGCGGCGAATGTCGCCTCATGGTCGGGGCGCAACAACTCCGCCTACCTCGCGGCACTGGCCTACCACGCCAACACGCAGGATCTCCGCACCGACATCCCCGGGATGCAGACCGCGCAGACCTACTGGGTCGACGTGCTCGAGTTCCAGCGCCAGCACGGTCGCAGGGACAACCAGTATTGGCTGGCGGCCAAGTACGGCGGTTTCCGTCCGCCCTCCGGCTTCGATCCGCTCACCAACACGCTGCCGATTCCGCGACCGCTGTGGAACAGTACCAACGAGATCCTGCCTGTCATCGACCCCGACATTTCGCGGCGTCCGGACAACTATTTCCCGGCCCGCGACGCCGAGCGCACCGTCGCCTCGCTCCGCCGGGCGTTTGCGAACATCGTATCCGCCGTCGAGGGTTCGGGCGCCTCGTTCGCCACCAACACCACGCGCCTCGAAGCCGGTGCCCGCGTCTACCAGGCCAGCTTCTTCAGCGGTTCGTGGCGCGGCGAGCTCGACGCCTTCTCGGTGAACGAAACCACCGGCCAGCTCTCCACCGCACCGGTCTGGAGCGCCAGCACCGCAGTGCCGGCGTGGGCCTCGCGCGACCTCTGGGTGAACAGCGGCGGCTATCGCGTGTTCAACAGCTTCGGTGCACTCACGCCGACCGACCAGACCGCCCTCGTCGATGCGGCGCGCATGAACTACGTCCGCGGCGACCGCTCCAATGAAGTCCCGGCGGCGATGGGCTTCCGCGTCCGCCAGTCGGCGATCGGCACGTTCGTCAATTCGCAGCCGCTGTTTGTGGGTCGCCCCGACCCGCGGTTGCACGCCGGCGCGGGTTTCGTGGGCGCTTCCGCCTATCCGGCGCACGCTTCGACCAATGCTGGCCGCAAGCAGATGATCTACATCGGCTCGAATGGCGGCTTCCTGCACGGCTTCAATGCGGCGACGGGTGTCGAGGAATACGCGTTCATGCCGAACGGCGTGTTGCGCAACCAGATCGCGGGGCTTGCCGACGCCAACTACACGCACCGCTACCAGGTCGACGGCGATCCGGCGGTGGCCGAGGTGTTCGACACCCAGACCAACCGCTGGCGCACGATCCTTGTCGGCACCATGGGGCGCGGTGGCAGCAGTGTGTTCGCGCTCGACGTCACCAATCCCGACAGCGTCCAATTCCTGTGGGAGCGCAGCCAGGCCGAGATTCCCGCCCTGGGTAACGCGCTGAATCGGCCGGTGATCGCGCAGGTGGCCGACGGCGACTGGCGGGTGATCATGGGCAATGGTGTCAATGGCAATGGCCGGGCCGATCTGGTCATGATCAACGCCGTCGGGGCGGCGGCCGGTTCGGCCATCACCATCACCACTGGCGCCGACACCGCGAACGGCCTGACCGGCGTCGCGGTCTCCGACACCAATGGCGACTCCATTGCCGATGCGGTGTACGGCGGCGACTACAAGGGCAATCTGTGGAAGTTCACCGGTGTGGCATCGGCACCCGCTGTGCTGCGCTTGTTCACGGCGCGCAGCCCGACCAATGAGGTGCAGCCGATCACCGCCTCGCCGCGCATCGCGCGGAACCCGGCCGACGACACCTTCTGGGTGTTCTTCGGCACCGGCAGCTACATCAACGAGAACGACCTCGGTGATGCCACCGTGCAGAGCTGGTACGGTCTGCGGGACGACGGTTCGACGATTCCCAGCCGTGCGGTTCTCAACGACGTGCGGATCATCGATGAGGGCGTCGTGGGGACCCGCGCCGCGCGCGTCATCGAGGCGGTGCCGCCGACCGACATGATCGGCCGGCGCGGTTGGTACATCGACCTGCTGTCGCCGGACCGCGTCGCCCGCGGCGAGCGCATGGTGGAGGCGAATCTTTTCCAAGGGCTCACGTTGATCGGCGCCACGCGCATCCCGAACAACCTCGATGTCTGCGCGCCCGGCGGCTCGGGCTGGATCATGGCCATCGATCCCTTCACCGGGGGGCGTCGCCTGACCAACTTCTTCGACGTCAACAACGACACATCGATCAACGCGAACGACAACCTCAACGGCGCGCCGGTGAGCGGTCTCGGGTTTGTCAGCGCGCCGAACAACCCGACCTTCCTCGGTCGTGTCATGCAGGTGTCGCTCGATGACCGGACGCGCGAAACCGTGCTGACCGATGCCGGTGCGGGCTTGCCCCGCCGCGTGTCCTGGCGCGAGATCGTCAACGAATGAGCCGGGAGCGAACGACGATGCGATCCACCCGAAGCCGTGGTTTCACGCTGATCGAGATCATGATCACGGTGCTGATCGTCGGCGTGCTCGCCGCGATCGCACTCACCTCGTACCAGCGCAACGTGGTCGAGACGCGACGCAAGGCGGCCACCGCCTGCCTGATCGAGGCGGCCCAGTCGCTCGAACGCTTCTACACGACCCGCCTCACCTACGTCGGATCCCCCGATCCGGCCACGGTGCTGACGTGTGCCAACGATCTCGCGGCGTTCTACCGCTTCGAGTCGGTCGGTGCCGCGCTTGGCCAGCGCACCTTCCTCGTGCGCGCCACGGCGCAGGGGGTGCAGGCCTCGCGTGACACCGGCTGCACCGACCTCTCGCTCAACCAGGCCGGGCAGCGCTTCGTCGGCGCCACCCCGGGCGGTGGGGCCTGCTGGTAAGGGCGGATCGACCGCGGCGGGCCGCCACGGGCGGCTTGTCGCGGTGCGGCGTGCTGCGTAAGCTCGCCGTCACCCCCCGCCGTCCCACGAGGTTCGCCATGGCGCATCGTCTCCTTGTCCTGCTCGCGCTGACGGGCCTTGCTTCGCCGGTGCTGCTCGCCGCCCCGGCCAGCGAGCTCTCGGGGCGGCTGCCGGTGCTGCCGGCGCATGCGCCGGTGACGGTCGATGCCTTCCTGCAGCGCGTGCGTGCGCCGGTCGCGGCCACGCCGCCCGCCTCACCGTCGGCCGGCTACGTGCCGCGCACCGCACACGACAATTCGCCGTACCGCTTCGACATGACGCAGAACGGTCGGCGGATGACGGCGGAGGAGTTCGCGGCCTGGATGAAGGCCCGCGGCATCCGTGTGGCCACCGGCCGGCCGTCTGGCGGTGCTGCGGCGGCCAGCGTGCCGGCGGCGGCGACGGCGGCGACGGCACAGGCCTGCCAGCCCACCACCGCCACCACCTGCTGAGCGCCGCTCAGGGCTTGACGAAGCGGTAGTGGGCCACGCCCCACTGGCTGCCGTCGGCGTGCCCGAACAGCTCGGCGCAGGCCATCCAGAACATCCGCCACCGTTGGGCCCAGATCGCCGCTGCCTCGGCGCCGTAGGTGGCGGCCATCACCTGCAGCACCTCGGGCGCGTGGCGGTCCTGGTTGGCGAGCCAGTGGTTCGCGGTGCGCTCGTAGTGCCGCCCCGACAGCAGCCAGCGTTGCTCGATCAGCAGCGCGTTCTGGAAGTGCAGCAGGGTGTCGGCGCTCGGCATCAGGCCGCCGGTGAAGAAGTGGCGGCCCATCCAGTTGTCGTCGCCCTGCGTCTCGAACGGGTACATCAGGCTGCGGTGGCAGAAGAGGTGCACGAACAGCTTGCCGCCGGGCTTGAGCCAGCGCGCGATGTTGCCGAGCAGGGTCTCGTAGTTGCGCATGTGCTCGAACATCTCGATCGACACGCAGCGGTCGAAGGTGTCCGTGGGCAGGTCGAGACGATTGACGTCGGTGGTGATGATCTCGACGTTGGCCAGCCCGCGCACGGCGGCCTGGGCGAGGATGTGCTCGCGCTGCGTGCGTGAGTTCGACACCCCGGTGATGCGCGAATTCGGGAAGTGCTCGGCCATCCACAGCGTCAGCGAGCCCCAGCCGCAGCCGAGCTCGAGGATGCGCATGCCGTCCTGCAGCTCGGCGCGCTCGCCGTACAGCGCCAGCATTTTTTCTTCCGCCTCGTCGAGCGTTTCGTTGCCTGCCGGGTAGTAGCAGCTCGAGTATTTCAGGCGCTTGCCGAGGCAAAGCTCGAAGAAGCGCGTCGGCACTTCATAGTGCTGCTCGTTGGCTGCGGCGGTCTCGATGGCGATCGGGCTGCTGCGCAGGCTGGCGAGCAGGCTGCGGTAGCGCGCGTCGGCGCGCTCGAGGTCGCCGAGGTGCTCGTCGCGGAGACGCTGCGCACAGAGTCCGCGGATGCCGCGGCGGGTGAGGGCATCAGGGATGAGGCCGCGCTCGCACAGATCGATCAACGCCATGGAATGCTCAGTCGGAGGAAGGGGAAGCGGCCTTTGGCGGCCACGGGAAAAACGCGCTGACCTCGCGCTGGTAGCGGCGGTAGGCCTCGGGGCGACTGCGCAGGGCCTGCGCCTCGGTCCACGGGATGCCGCTCACGCGCCACAGGAACACCCACATCAGCACCGGGCCCAGCAGGCTCCA
>DMHI01000211.1:15827-26695 GCA_003449515.1 Lysobacteraceae bacterium
TAGTTGGGATGACGCGACCACGCCCACAGGCCCGTCCGGCAGAGTTGGCCCTTGTTCGCCGGATCGCGCCGGAAGGCGTCGAGCTGGCGGTCGGCGAGCGACTCGCCGGCGATGGCGATCAGCCACACGGCGATCGCGCCCAGCAGCAGGGGTTCGAGGCCGTCGGCATCGGCGCCCGCGGCGGCCGCGAAGGGGATGGCGAACAGGCCCACCACCACCGCCTGCGCCTGGAAGAACACGAACCAGCGCCCGGGCGAATCGCCGATGGCCGCTCGCATCGCCTGGTAGCGGCCATCCTCGGGCTCGCGCAGCACGCGGTGCAGCAGGTGCAGGCACAGGCGCGCGCCCCAGATGCCGCCGAACAGCGCAACCAGCAGCCGGGGCAGTTCATCGCCCTCGCCGGCGAAGCCCGCGAACAACGCCGCCAGCGCCATCAGGCCCGCCCAGGCAACGTCGACGTAGCCGACATTGCGGACGCGCATCGAAACCGCCCAGACCGCCGCCATGCCCACGGCGGCCCCGAGCCAGCTCACCAGCACGATGGCCCAGAAACTCACGCGCGGGCCCCGTGCGCCCGGTAAGCGCGAGCCGCTGTGCCGTGCAGGGCGTACAGGGCCGGGAGCGCGATGCCCCAGACCACCGCCAGGGCCAGCATCGCCGGGGCCAGGCCGGCATCGAAGCTCACCGCGTCCCAGCCGCGCGCCGCGCCCCAGTAGGCCAGCGGGCCACCCACGAGGCCGAACACCGCCGCTGCGGCCGGCCGACCCCGCAGGAAGGCCATCGAGTGATTCAGCGTGAGCGCGAATCCGGCCCACATCGCCAGGATCCACGCCGGTGCCAGCGACGCCCAGGGCCAGGGACTGACGAAGGTGAGCAGGCCGGCAAGCACCAGCGCGCTGTCGGCCGCCACGCCCATCGCCAGCGCGAACGCCAGCAGGCGGGCATCGCCTCGACGATCGGGCGTGTAGGCGAAATGCGCGATGCCGAAGGCCAGCGCCGCGACCGGCCCGGCCCAGGCGTGACCGTTGGACGCGCCGATCACCGCGGCGAACCACACCACCTGGAAGCCCAGCAGGTTGGCGACAGCGAAACCGAGTGCCATCACGCCGCCTCGGGTTCCGGCAACCACGCCTCGCGGCGGTTCAGTGGCCGTGCGAACAGCAACTGCGAAACGCCGATCGAACGTTCGAGGAAGCCGCCCTCGCAGTAGGCGAGATAGAACTCCCACATGCGGAGGAAGCGTTCGTCGTAGCCCAGCGCCCGCACCTCGGGCAGCCGCGCCATGAAACGCTCGCGCCAGTGGCGCAGCGTCAGCGCGTAGCTGGTGCCGAAATCCTCCTGCGAGACGAGGCGCAGGTCGGTGCGGCGGGCCATCGCGCTGGCGATCGCGCTGATCGACGGAATGAAGCTGCCGGGAAAGACGTGGCGCTTGATGAAATCGATGTCGCCAAGCGCGCGCTGGTAGCGGTGATCCTCGATGGTGATCGCCTGCACGAGGGCGAGGCCGTCGGGCTTCAGCAGCGAAGCGCACTTGCCGAGATAGGTGTCGAGGTACTGGTGGCCGATGGCCTCGATCATCTCGATCGACACCAGCTTGTCGTAGTGGCCGCTGAGGTCGCGGTAGTCCTCGAGCAGCACGGTGACGCGATCGGCCAAGCCGGCGCTGGCGACGCGCTCGCTGGCCAGCGCGTGCTGCTCCTTCGAGATCGTGGTGGTGGTGACACGGCAGCCGTAGCGCTGCGCCGCGTGCAGGGCCATGCCGCCCCAGCCGGTGCCGATCTCGACGAGATGATCGGAAGGCTTCAGGTCGAGCTTGCGGGCGATGCGCTCGAGCTTGCGGAACGAGGCGGCTTCGAGCGATTCCGCGGGCGAGGCGAAGATCGCCGACGAGTACATCAGGTTGTCGCAGAGGAACAGCTTGAACAGCGCATTGCCAAGATCGTAGTGGGCGGCGATGTTGCGGCGCGAGCCGCTGCGGGTGTTGCGACGCAGCGCGTGCACGGCCTTCAGCAGGGCGCCGGAGAAGCGCGCCAGACCGCCTTCCATCGCGTCGAGCAGATCGCGGTTGAGCACCAGCAGGCGGACCAGGCCCACGAGGTCATCGCACTGCCACTGGCCGTCCATGTAGGCCTCGGCCGCGCCCACCGAGCCACCGGAGGCGATGCGCGCATAGGTCTCCATCTCGCGCACCTGCAGCCGCACCACCGGCGCGCCGGGCGGCGGATCGCTCACACCGAGGCGCACATCGCCCAGCACGTCACTGATGACCAGCGTGCCGTGGCGCAGACCGGCAAGGCGGTCGAGCAGACGCGCGCGCAGCCAGCGGTCGAAAGACCCGGCGGATGCGGCATTCGGGAGGGCGTCGGCGGGCGAACTCATCGGCTCAGAGACGGGCGTCGGGATCGGGATGCGGATGGAAGGGAACGCGCTTGAGCGCGAGGCGGAGGGCTTGCCAGTAGATGCCGAGAACGACCGTTGCGGTCATGAAGGGATACGTGGCGATGCATGAAGCCAGTGTGTCGGCCTGCAAGGGCTTGCGTTCGAGCGTGAGCGTGGCGTCGAACTCGCGCGAATCACCCGCCAGTACGTCCATGTGCACGAACAGGTCATCGCCGGGCGGAGTGAACGCCCAGTGATAGCGGCGATCCATCGGCAGGAACGGCGAGACGTGGAAGGTTTTGTCGAAACCGAAGTGCAGCGCACGGCCTTTGCGCTGTGCACGATCGACAGCAAGCAGGTAGGCATGGCGTTGGCGCCACGGCGTGTTGGTGATCTCGGCGAGGATCCAGTCGAGCGTTTCGCCGTCCGCCGCGTAGCCGTAGTAGAAGCTCACCGGGTTCTGCACGTAGCCGAAGTAGCGCAGGTGGGTGAGCAGGCGGATCGGGCCGGGCGACGGACGGCCGAGTTCGCGCTCGACGCGCTGGCGCACGGCCACGTCGAGCGGCAGCGCGGCATCGCCGAAGTAGTCGCTGCGGCGGAACTCGGCGAGGTTGCGGCGGTTCACCGACCACAGCCAGCGGCGATCGAACACGCGGTCGAGCTCGGCGAGATCGAGCAAGGGCTGGAAGATGCGGTAGCAGAACGCGTGTTGCGCGACGGCGGTGCGCCGATGACGGACACGGCCCACGTACACGGCGCTTTGCAGGGCCGGAGCCGCAAGCGCCGGCCGTTGGTCGCTTGCGTCGGCGCCGCGCGCGCTCACCAACGCACACCGAGGCCGGCCGCGGCCTCGACGCCGGCACGCATGCCGTCCTCGTGGAAGCCGAAGCCCCAATACGCCCCGGCGAACCAGGTCTTGCGCCGTCCGTTGATCTCGCCGGCGCGCGACTGCGCGGCCACGCTGGCGTGGGTGTAGACCGGGTGGTGGTAGATCATCTTGGCGATGATCTTCGCCGGGTCGATGGCGGCCGTGCGGTTCAGCGTGACCACGAAGGGCTCGGGCGATTCGAGGCCCTGCAGCAGGTTCATGCAGTAGCTCACCGAGCACTCGGCCTTCGGATCGGCGGGCACGAAGGCGTTCCACGCCGCCCAGGCCTTCTGGCGGCGCGGCAGCAGGCGGCGGTCGGTGTGCAGCACGACCTCGTTGCGCTGGTAGGGCATCGCGCCGAGCACCTCGCGCTCGATGGCGTCGGCATCACCCAGCAGGGCGAGCGCGGTGTCGCTGTGCGTGGCCATCACGATCGCATCGAAGCGGTCCTCGCCGCCGACGTGCTTCACGGTCACGCCGCCCTCGTCGCGGGTGACGCGCTGCACCGGGCAGGCCAGACGCACGTCGACCGTCCAGCGGGATTTCAGCGCCTCAATGTAGCTCGACGAACCGCCCGTCACCACGCGCCACTGCGGCCGGCCCTCCACCTGCAGCATGCGGTGGTGGTCCATGAAGCGCACGAGGTACTTCGCCGGAAAATCGAGGATCGTTGCCGAGGGCGAGGACCACAGCGCCGAAGCCATCGGGATCAGGTGGGCGTCGCGGAACAGCGCCGAGTAGCGGTTCGCCTCCAGATACTCGCCAAGCGACGGCCCCGGGCCGGGATCGCGCAGCAGGGCGCCGGCCTCGCGGTAGAAGCGCAGGATCTCGCGCACCATCCGGATGAACGACGGCGAGAGCAGGTTGCGGCGCTGGCAGAACAGCGCGTCGAGGTTGGTGGCGTTGTACTCGAGGCCGGTGGCCTCGACCTGCGCGCCGAAGCTCATCGTCGTGTCTTTTGATGCCACGCCCAGCTCATCGAACATCCGCGTCAGCAGCGGGTAGTTGTGCGTGTTGTGGACGATGAAGCCGGTATCGACGCGGTAGCGCTGGCCGGCCTGCTCGACGTCGTGCGTATGCGTGTGGCCGCCAAGCCGCGCTTCGGCCTCGAACAGCACCGCCTCGTGCTGGCGCGAGGCGAGCCACGCGGCGGACATTCCGGCGATGCCGCTGCCGACAACCGCGACCCTCACGCCGCCTCCGCCGTCGGCTTGCGGAAGGCTTCCGGCACCGGCTTCAGGTCCCAGACGATGCGCAGCAGGCTCATCGCCTTCAGCGTGTAGTACGTGAAGTCGTACTCCCACCAGCGGAAGCCCTGCCGCGCCGAGCCCGGATAGTGGTGATGATTGTTGTGCCAGCCTTCGCCAAAGGTGAGCAGGGCGAGCAACCAGTTGTTGCGCGAATCATCGCGGGTGGCGTAACGCCGCGTGCCGAAGCGGTGCGCGAAGGAGTTGATCGTCACCGTGGCGTGGAACAGCACCACGGTCGAGATGAAGAAGCCCCAGACCAGCAACTGCGGGCCGCTCGTCTCCAGTGCGGGTGCCGCGGTTTCAAGCCAGCGTCCCAGCGCGAACAGACCGACGGCGAGCAGCACGGGCACCACGATATCGAAGCGGTCGAGCAGGCGCAGCTCGGGAAACCTGGCGAGGTCTTTCACCGCGTCGAGGTCGGTGCGGAACGCCCCGCGGGTGAGGAACCAGCCCATGTGGCTGTACCAGAAGCCGTGCTGCTTCGGTGAATGCGGGTCGGCCGCGGTGTCGCTGGCACGGTGGTGCTGGCGATGGTGCGCCGCCCACCACAGTGGCCCCCGCTGCACGCTGCTGGCGCCGAGCAGGCCGAACAGGAACTGCACCGGCCGCGAGGTGCGGAAGGCCTTGTGCGAGAAGTAGCGGTGGTAGAAGCCGGTGATGGCGAACATGCGCAGCGCGTACAACGCCACCGCGACGGCCACCGCGAACCACGACACGCCCACCCAGATCACGCCGAGGCAGGCGAGGTGCAGGCCGATGAAGGGCAGCACGCGCAGCCAGTCGATGCGGCGCGCGTCCTCTGGCGCGACGGCATCGGCGGCCGAGGTGTCGAACCAGCGGATCAACGCGACCAGTGTGCGGCGCCACAGCGGGCTCGCGCGGTGCGGAGCGGGAGTGTCGGTGGGCAGCATGGCGGGAGCGGGAGCAGTCGGCCTCAGGCCGGCTCGACCGTCACCTCGCTGCGGATCGAGGTGCCGATGAAGCAGTGGGCATGGGCGCGCTCATGCAGCCTCTCGCGCTCTTCGGCGCTGGGCTGCTTGTCGCCCGAGAACACCACCTTCGGGCGGAGGGTGATGCGGGTGATCGCCATGTTGCCCTCGGCGTTCTTCTCCAGCCGGCCCGATGCCGCATCCTCGTAGTGATCGACGACGAAGCCGCGCTTCGAGCAGATGGCGAGGAAAGTGAGCATGTGGCAAGACGACAGCGCGCCCACCAGCAGTGTTTCCGGGTTCAGTGCCGCCGGATTGCCGACGTAGTCCGGTGCCGATGACGCCAGGGTTTCCTGCCCGTTCTCGAAGGTCAGGGTGTGGTCGCGCGAATAGGCCTCGTAGGTGAAGTCGCGGCCTTGGCGCGACCAGCTCAGGCTAGCGGTGTGATCGGACATGCGCGATTTCCCATGATGAAGAGAGCGCGAGCGTAGCCAAGCGCAGGTCGAGAGCGGATCATCGCCGCATGTTGAAAACGTCAACGCCCGTCCCGCCCCGCCATGGCGTGGCCCGTGTGCTCTCCAAGGCGGGCCTGGCATCGCGCTCGCAGGCGGCGGCGTGGGTGCGTGAGGGCCGCGTCAGTGTGTCCGGCCGCGTGGTGCGCGATCCCGAGTACCCGGTGCGCGCCGGGATCGACGAGGTCTGTGTCGATGGCAAGGCCGTTACTGCGGAAGCCCGCGTCTACCTCGCCTTGAACAAGCCGCGCGGCCTCGTCACCAGCGTCAGCGACGAGAAGGGCCGCGACACCGTGTATCGCTGCTTCGAGGCGGCGGGCCTGCCGTGGATCGCGCCGGTGGGCCGCCTCGATCAGGCCAGCGAGGGCCTGCTGCTGTTCACCAACGATCCGGCCTGGGCGGCCCACATCACCGATCCCGCCACGGGTCCCGACAAGACCTACCGCGTGCAGGTGCAGGGTGTGCCGGGCGACGACGCGCTGGCGGCGATGGTGGCGGGTGGCGACGACGGCGGCGAGTGGCTCTCGGCGAAGGCGGTGACGCTGCTCAAGAGCGGCGGCAAGACCGCGTGGTTGGAAATCACCCTCGACGAGGGCAGGAACCGCCAGATCCGAAGGCTGACCAAGGCCGCCGGATTTCCGGTGCTGCGTCTTGTGCGCGTGGCGATCGGGCCGTTGGCCCTGGGGGGGCTGGCGAAAGGGGCATGGCGGCCCCTGACGCCCGACGAGGTGTTGGCGCTCAGCCGGCGATGACGCCGAGCTCGCGGCCCACCTTGGCGAAGGCGGCGATCGCGCGGTCGAGGTGCTCGCGGGTGTGCGCCGCACTCATCTGCGTGCGGATGCGCGCCTGGCCCTTCGGCACCACCGGGAAGAAGAAGCCGATCGCGTAGATGCCCTCGTCGAGCAGGCGCGCGGCGAACTGCTGCGCCAGCGGCGCGTCGTAGAGCATCACCGGGCAGATCGGGTGCGTGCCGGGCTTGAGGTCGAAGCCGAGCTGGGCCATCTCCGCGCGGAAGTAGGCGGTGTTGGCCGCGAGGCGTTCGCGCAGCTCGCCGGCCTTGGCCAGCATGTCGAAGGCGGTGATGCCCGCCGCCACCACATGCGGCGGCAGCGAGTTGCTGAAGAGGTAGGGCCGCGAGCGCTGGCGCAGCAGTTCGATCACGTCGCGGCGGCCGGTGGTGAAGCCGCCGAGCGCGCCGCCCATGGCCTTGCCGAGCGTGCCGGTGAAGATGTCGATCTTCTCCATCACGCCCTTCACCTCGGCGCTGCCGCGTCCCGAGCGCCCGAGAAAGCCGGTGGCGTGGCACTCGTCGATGTGGACCATCGCGCCATAGGTCGCGGCCAGCGCGGTGATCTCGTCGAGCGGGGCGATGAAGCCGTCCATCGAGAACACGCCGTCGGTGGTGATCAGGATGTCGCGCACGCCATCGGCGCGGGCTTGGCGGAGCTGCGCTTCCAGATCGGCCATGTCGCCGTTGGCGTAGCGGTAGCGCCTGGCCTTGCACAGCCGCACGCCGTCGATGATCGAGGCGTGGTTGAGGCTGTCGGAGATGATGGCGTCCTGCTCCCCCAGCAGCGGCTCGAACAGGCCGCCGTTGGCGTCGAAGCAGGCAGCGTAGAGAATCGTGTCCTCGGTGCCGAAAAAGGCGGCGATCCGCGCTTCGAGCTGCTTGTGCAGGTCCTGCGTGCCGCAGATGAAGCGCACCGAGGCCATGCCGAAGCCGTGGCTGTCGAGTGCCGCCTTGGCGCTGGCGATCACTTCGGGGTGGTCGGCGAGGCCCAGGTAGTTGTTGGCGCAGAAGTTCAGCACCGTGCGGCCGTCCTCCAGCGTGATTTCGGCCGACTGCGGGCTGCTGATGACGCGCTCGGCCTTGAACAGGCCGGCGGCGCGGATCCCGGCCAGCTCGGCGGCGTAGCGGGCAAGGGCGGGGGACGGGCGGGTCGGGGTGGTGTCGGCCATGCGGCGCTCGGGCGATGGGTGGTGCGGACGGATCCGCATTATGGCCGCGCTGGTTGCGGCGGAGCGGGCCACCCCCGCGTCGGTGGCTCTCAAGGCTTGACACTGTTCATACCTTTAACAAATGCTGCCGTCGGGAGCCTTCCGCTCCGCGCCATCCGGAGAATCATGTCGCGCACGCTGCAAGTCGGACTCGTCGAGGACGATCCCATCCAGGCGAAGATCATCGGCACGATGATCGGGAACGCGGGGATGGACTGCCTCCATTACGCGACCGAATTCGACTTCCGCCGTCGCATGGGGCCGGAGTCGATCGATCTGCTGGTGCTCGACTGGAATCTGCCGGGCGTCTCCGGCCTCGAACTGCTGCGCGAACTGCGCCAGTCCAATGCCACGCTGCCGGTGATCTTCCTGACCGGCAACGACCAGGAAGCCGACATCGTCACCGGCCTGCAGGCCGGCGCCGACGACTACATCGTGAAGCCGGCCCGCGCTGCCGAACTGGTCGCTCGTATCCAATCGGCGATGCGCCGGGCCGCCCCGCTCAGCAACGCGCAGGCCATCGAGGATGCCGATCCGTTCGGCTTCGACATCGAGCGCCGGCGGCTGACCCTCCGCGGCGAGCAGGTGGAGCTGACCGATCGCGAGTTCGATCTGCTGGTCTTCCTGTTCCAGCGCCGCGGCAAGGTGGTCTCGCGCGAGACGCTGCTGTCGCAGGTCTGGCGGGTGGGGCCCAATGTGGCCACGCGCAGCATCGACACCTACGTGAGCCGGCTGCGCAAGCGCCTCGGCCTGCAGGGCGACAGCGAGTGGCGGCTGGAGGGCATCTACCAGCACGGCTACCGGCTGGTGCGCTCGAACGGCGAAGACCCCGCGGAGACGCTGCCGTCGGAAGCCGGCTGAGGGCCGGCTGAGGGCCGTTTCAGAACGCGGGATCGACCGGCGTTGGCCGCGCCTGCGCTTCGCGTGCCGGCCCGAGCGCCTGCTCTTCGATCACCCAGCCGGCGGCGAGCAGGGCGGCGCGGGCTTCCGGGCTGGCCTCGCGGCCGAGCAGCAGGCGGCGGTCGCGCGCGTCGGCGGCGTGGGCTGCGGCGAAGAACGCTGCGGATTCCGGCGTCCATTGCAGGTGGTCGACGGGCAGGGCCAGCAGCAGGCGATCTTCGGCGTCGCGCAGCACCAGCGCCTCGCCCAGTGCTTCGAATCGCGACGGAAAGCGCGGACGCGCGGCCACCAGCAGGTGCAGGGCATCGACGACGAAGCGCGCCTCGGCCTCGCGTTCGACGCCCGCGGCAAGGCCGAGGAAGGTATCGCAGCCACGTTGCGGCACAAGGGCGAGCAGCGCGTCCACGGCCTGCGTTTGCAGTGTCGGGCTGTAGCGGGCGTTGCCGAGGAAGGCGCCGCGCACCGCGGGAGAGCACGCCAGCGGCGCCAGCCGGCCGGCGTTCCAGTCGGCCACGTCCTCCGGCGATTGCTCCCACACCATCCGGTGGATGCGGTGGCTGCCGCCGAGCACCCGGGCCGCCGAGCCGCCCACCTGCCCCAGCCCGAAGCCGGCGCTGCGGCGGCCCACCAGCGTCGACCACGCCAGCCGGTCGGTCTCGGCATCCAGCCAGGGATTGGCCGTGTACGGATCGATGCCGAGCGCCTCGCCGAGTTCGCGGCGCGCCGTGGTGTAACCCAGCCAGCGTTTGCCGAGGCTGCTGGCCAGGTCGCCACCGCGGTGCCACCAGGGTTCCGGCTCGGGCGGCAACGGCGTCGCCGCGCGCGGCCGCAGCACCACATCGAGGCGCGGATCGCCGTGGGCAAAAGCATCGAGCGCGCGGTCACCGGCAGCGGCGGCGCGTTCGCCGAAGTGCTCGGCGCGTCGCCCGAAAACCCGCAGCGCACCGGCCGGGAGGCCAACCACGCTTTCCACCGGTCGCGTCACCACGCCTGCGAGTGTCGCCCCGGTCTGCCGCAGGCTGCTCGCGCTGGCGCGTCCGGCGGTACCGGCGGCGCCCATCGCGCGCAGCCGCCGCACCGCCTCCATCTCGGCCACGCGCCGCTCGAGCAGATCGAGGCTTTCCACCGTGATCGAGCGTGGCTCGACCGCATCGCTGCCTTCGCCCTGGGCCTCGATGACGAACTGCGCCATCCCACCCACGAGACGCGCGCAGGGCTGCACGCGGAAATCCTCACCGCCAAGCAGCAGCGGCGGCGCGAGCGCCGCGGCCGGCAGGCCGCCTTCGGCGATGCAGCGATCGGCCGTTGTCGGCGACGGCGGTGCGGCCGCCAGCGCGGTTGACGCGATGGCGGCGAGGGCCGCGACCAGGGCCGCCGCGAGGGCGCGCGGCGCGGGTGCCGGGCGGGCGATGATCATGCTCAGTCGAGGCGTTTTTCGAGGTAGTAGCGCACGAAGCCCGGTGGATTGTCGGCCTGCTCGCCGAACCGCCGATAACCGAGGCGGGTGTAGAACTCGAGGGCCTGGAACTCGATGGTGTCGAGGTAGACACCGAGCGCGCCACGGGCGCGCGCCCAAGCCTCGGCCTGTTCGAGCAGTTGCGCGCCGATGCCGGTGCGGCGACGCTCGGGCGATACGGCCAGCATGTCCACGTGCAGCCAGCCGAGGCCGTACTCGCCGACGAGGCCGCCCACCATTTCGTCCTCGCAGTCGAGCGCGGTGATCACGACGGGCAGCCAGTCCGGACGTCCGATGAAGCGCGCGTTGTAATCGCGCAGCATTTCGCGGATCGCAATGGCGCGTTCGCCATCGAGGTCGGGATCGACGGTGATGCGGACGGTCGAGGCCGGGCTCACGTCAGTTCCAGCTGCAGACGACCTTGCCGCAGGTGCCGGCGTCCATCAGGTCGAAGCCCTTCTGGAAATCGTTGATGTGGATCTGGTGCGTCAGCACCTTCCGTAGCGGAAAGCCGGTGAGCACCATCTGCGTCATCTTGTACCAGGTCTCGTACATGCGCCGACCGTAGATGCCCTG
>DMHI01000235.1 GCA_003449515.1 Lysobacteraceae bacterium
GTCGACGCGGCCCTGGAGCGGATCAATGGCAGCCGCGCGGACCTCGGTGCGGTGCAGAACCGCTTCACCTCGGTGATCCAGAACCTGAACACCACGTCCGAGAACCTGTCGGCTTCGCGCAGCCGCATCCGCGACGCGGACTACGCCCGCGAAACCGCCGAGCTGACCCGCACGCAGATCCTGCAGCAGGCCGGCACGGCGATGCTGGCCCAGGCCAACCAGATTCCGCAGAACGTCCTCACGCTGCTGCGGGGCTGAACCGCAGCGCCACTGGCATGGGCGGCGGCGCCGGCGTAGCTTCAGGCACCGGCGTCGCCGCCGATAACCTCCAGAGCAACCGGAGACTGTCATGGGTTCCCTGTCCAGCCCCGGCATCGGATCGGGTCTCAACGTCAACCAGCTGGTCAGCCAGCTGGTGGCCGCCGAGCGCGCGCCCTCGGACAGCCGCATCGCACGACAGGAAGCCAACGCCCGAGCCGACCTCGCGGCCTTCGGCCAAGTCCGAGGCGCATTGTCGGCTCTCCAGGCGGCCGCCAATGCTTTGGATGGCGCAGGAGGCAGTGTCGGTCGGCGCACCGTGGTCCAGGCCAACGCCGGTTTCTCGGCGTCGGCGTCCAACAGCACGGCGCTGGGTCGGTACTCGATCGAAGTTCGCAGTCTCGCCACCGCACACAAGCTGCAGAGCGCAGCGCCGGGGGTTTCCGAAAGTGCCGACCTCGGTACCGGCACGATTTCCTTCACCGTGGGCAGCGACACGTTCAACGTCTCGCTCGGACCCTCCACCACGCTCGCCCAGCTGCGCGACGCGATCAACACCGCAACCCGTGGCCGAGGGCTGTCGGCGACCATCGTGCGTGGTGACTCCGGCAGCGTACTGGTGCTCAATGCCGCGACATCCGGCACCGCGGGCGCCATCAGCCTGCCGCCGACGACGACCGGCAGCATCGCTGGTTTCATCGCCGGCCTATCGGTTACCACGCCGGCGGCAAACGCCGAAGTCCGCATTGATGGGGTCACCCGTACCTCGTCCAGCAATCGACTGACGGATGCCATCGCGGGTGTCACCCTCGACCTTTCCAGAGCGGAGACCGGGACCGCCTACGCGCTGGACATCGCGGCCGACAATGTTGGCGTGCGTGCTGCCGTGCAGAGCTTCATTGGCGCGTACAACAGCGCGTTGGGCACGTTGCGCACGGTCTCCGCGGTCAATCCGGCCACGGGCAGCGCCGCTGCACTGGCCGGCGATTCGGCTGTTCGCGGCGTGCAGGCGCAGCTTCGCGGCCTGATCGGCGGCGCCTTCGCCGAGTTGTCTGCCCTTGGCATCCGCAGCAGCAAGGACGGCAGCCTGACGCTGGACGCCGCCAGGCTCGACGAGACGTTGGCGGTCAATCCTTCGGCGGTGTCCGCCCTGTTCGACAAGGGCAACCTTGGCAGCGTCGGCGCCCGGCTCGGCGCCCAGCTTCAAGGGGCCGTCGAGCCCAACACCGGCCTGTTCGAAGCCCGCACCAAAGCGTTGAATGAGCGAATGCGCGGCCTGCAGGCCGATCGCGAGCGTCTCGACGCGCGGATGAGCCGCATCGAAGAGGGCTATCGTCGCCAGTTCACCGCACTCGACGGACTGGTCGCACAACTCCAGTCCACCCAGAGCTTCCTCACGCGCGAACTCGCCCGCCTGCCGGGCGCAAGCAGCTGAATGCATGAATACCCGCAACCCCGCCGCCGCCTATCGCAATACCGCCGTGGAAACCCGCGTTCACGACGCCGATCCGCACAAGCTCATCGAGCTGATGTTCGAGGGGGCCATCCAGCGCCTCCGCACCGCCGAGGCCTGCGCGGCCAGCGGTGACGTTCCGCGCAAGGCCAAGGCCGCTTCCGAAGCGGGTGCCATCGTGGATTCCTTGTCGGGATGTCTCGACCTGCAGCAGGGCGGCGACATCGCCGCGCGCCTCGAGGCGCTCTACGATTACGCATCGCGACGCATCGTCATGGCGAATGCCGCGAACGACCCCCAGGGTTTTGCAGAAGTCGCCAGCCTTCTCGATGACGTTTTCGCGGCATGGAAACAGATCCGTCCGGCATGATCGACCCCGAACCAACCACCGCGTTCGAAGCTGCGATGGCACGGTTGCGCGCGGCACGCGATGCCGTGAATGCGCTCGAGCTCGAGCATGCGGAACGCATCCTTGCCGGGCACGATGCGATGATCCGAGCGGCGTTCGCCGACCGCGCTTCGGCATTCGCCGTGTCGGAAGTCGAGATCCTCGCCCGGGCGCAGGCTGAGTTGTTGTCCCAGATGGAAGCCGTCCAGCGCAGCGTGGCGGTCGATTTGCGACTTACGCGCCGCGGCGGGGACGCAGCCCGCGCCTATCTGTCGACCCGTGGCGCCTGACCCGGCCCATCCCCTTTTCGCCGAGGGCGTTGTCGTCGACGCTGAACTCCGCGTGTCGGTCATCGATGGCGAATTATCGCCTCGGTCGTTGGTCGATGCGGAACAGCTGTTGCGCGACATCGCCGCCATCGAAGAGCGTCGAGGCGACGAGCTCGAGTCGGGTCACGCACTGGATCCGGCCGTCCGCCGCATCGAAGCCAAGCTCGATCTCGCCTTGCAGCTGTTCGCCCAGGCATTGCCACAGCTGGGGGGGCCGCCGCCGCGACCAGTCCGCATCGGACCCGCTGGGGTGCAACTCGGTGTGGAGGTCGCGGTCGGCGACCGGGCGATCCTCCGTTGGCAGCCGGCTGATGCGCTGCCGATGTGTCTGCAGTTGCCGGTGCGGCGGGTGGCGCGCGATGGGGGGGCGGACGTCTGGGCCTTCGAGGAACTGCCGCCCTCGCTCGAAGATGCTTTGAGCCGCCACCTGTTCCGTCTGCACCGGCGCGCTCTGGCCGCCCAACGTCGCGCCTGAGGAGCGCCAGCGTTCCGTTGCCCGGAGTTGGCACGCCTCTTGCATCCCGCTTCGGCACCTCCGGAGAGATGCCGCCATGAAGAACCGCCTTGCCGCCGCGCAGACGCAGTCGCAGAGCCTCAACGCGCAGGTGCTGCAGTCGATCCGCCTGCTCGGCCTGAGCGGCCTCGAACTGGAGCAGGAGCTGGCCGAGGCGCTGGCGCAGAACCCGATGCTGGAGCGCGAGGACGAGAGCCCCGACGCCGATGACGAGGCCGCGCGCGCGGTCGCGCCGGAAGCGCGCGCGGCGCTGGAAACCGCCGCCTTCGATGAGCTGCCCGACTTCGCCGGCGCTGCCAGCACCGCCGCCGGCTTCGATCCCGACGACGGCGAGGACCGTTGCGCGCGGATCGCCGCGCCGGCCAGCAGCGATCCGGCCCTGCGCGTGCTTGCAGGGCTCGCCGCCGAGCTTGCGCCCGCCGATCTGGCCATCGCCGCCGCGTGGCTCGAGCACACCGGCGATGCCGGCTACCTCGCCGCCGACCGTGCCGCCATCGACGCGCGCATCAGCGCCGGACTCGGCCTGCGCGCAGGCCAGGCCGAAGCCATCCGCCAGCGCCTGCTGCACGGCACACCGGCCGGTCTGGCCGCGGTCGACCTGCGCGAGTGCCTGCTGGCGCAGATCCACGACCTGCCGGCGTCGGACGCCGGCACCGCGCTCGCCCGCGAGATGATCGATCGCAGCCTCGCTCTGGTCGCCGCCCGCGACTGGCCGGCGCTGGCCGCGGCGCATGGCGCGCCGATGGAGGCGCTGCGTATCGCCGCGCGGCTGATCCAGGCGTTGAACCCCCGGCCCGGCCTCGCCCTGGTCGAGGACGAATCGATGCACGCGCTGCCGGACGTCGTCGCCTGGCCGGCCGACGGTCGCTGGCACGTCGCGCTGAACCCGCAGACCGCCCCGCGTGTGCGCGTGGCCGGCGAGTACGAAGGCGTACTGGCCGAAGCGGGCGACTCGCCATCGGTGCAGCAGCTCAAGGCGCTGCTGAACGAAGCGCGCTGGCTGGCACGCGGTGTGGCCCAACGCCACGAGACGCTGCTCCGGGTCACGCGCGCGGTGGTGTCGCGCCAGCGCGCCTTCCTCGAGCGCGGCGATGAGGGCTTGCTGCCGCTCACGCTCAAGGAGATCGCCACCGAAGTGGGCGTGCACGAGAGCACCGTCTCGCGCATCACCACCGGCAAATACCTGCAGACCCCACGCGGGCTGTTCGAGCTGAAACGCTTCTTCGGCGTCAAGCTCGAAGGCAGCGCGATCGCCGGCGTGGCGATCCGCGCGCTGGTCAAGAAGCTGATCGAGGCCGAGCGTCCCGAGGCACCGCTGGCCGACGATGTGCTGGCCGCCCTGCTGGCCCGCCGCGGCGTGCAGGTGGCCCGGCGCACCGTCGCCAAGTATCGTGACCAGCTGGACATCCCGCCCGCGCGACAGCGCGGCACGGCGACCCGCGCGGCCTAGGCCGCGCGCCGCCGTTTTCGGCATCGAGACCGCGCCCCGCCATGACCGCTCCGCTGCGCCTGCTGCTTGTCGACGACCACGACGCCTTCCTCAACGCCGCCGAGCGCCAGTTGCGCCGCGTCGACGGCGTGCAGGTGGTCGGCCGCGGCACCGATGGCATCGAGGCGGTGGCGCTCGCCGATGCGCTGAAGCCCGACCTCGTGGTGCTCGATCTCGCCATGCCCGGCATGGGCGGCCTGCAGGCCACGCGCCTGATCAAGGCGCAGGACACCCCGCCCTTCGTGGTGATCGCCTCGCACTTCGACGATGCCGAGCACCGCGAGCACGCCCAGCGTGCCGGCGCCGATGCCTTCATCAGCAAGCTGAACTACGCGGCGGAGCTGCTGCCGCTTCTGGACGGACGCATGCGGGCAGCCCGGGACGGCGAATGAGCGAATCACGCATCCTTGTCGTCGAATCCGACGACGCGCGCGCCGGGCGCATCGGCGCGCTGCTCGACTTTCTCGACTTCACCCCGAAGCGCGTCGGCGCCGTCGACGAGCTCGACCTCGCACGCGTCAAGCCGCGCGACTGGCTGGCGATCGTCGTCGGTGGTGTCGACGACCTCGAGGACTTCCGCCGCTTCGGCGGCTGGTTGTCGAAAGCCGCGCTGCACCCGCCGCTGCTGCTGCTGCCGGCCCTGCATGGGCTGGTCGATCAGCTTGGTGTGCATCCCGAGCAGGCCTGGCCGCTGGAGTGGCCGCCGCGGCAGGCGCAGCTCGACGCCTTGCTGCGACGCGCCAGCCTGCAGGCGCTCCGGGGTGCCGAGAGCGGCGAACGCGACGGCGGACCGGAGGGCGACAGCGAGAGCGTGCGCCGCCTGCGCCGGCTGATCGCCCAGGTCGCGCCCTTCGACACCACGGTGCTGATCCTCGGCGAGAGCGGCACCGGCAAGGAGGTGGCCGCGCGCGCCATCCACGCGGCCTCCGCGCGGTCGAAGGGCCCGTTCGTCGCGTTGAACTGCGGCGCTGTCCCGGCCGAGCTGCTGGAAAGCGAGCTGTTCGGCCACGAGAAGGGCGCCTTC
>DMHI01000255.1:0-1495 GCA_003449515.1 Lysobacteraceae bacterium
GGCTGGGCCGAGGGCGTGGGTGAGGCCCTGACCCCGATGGCCTTGGGCGAACGCCACTACCTCATCGCCGATTCGGGCGTCTCGGTGCCGACTGCTGAACTCTTCCAAGCCCCTGATTTGAAGCGGGATGCGCCTCCCGCTACAATCGCCGACTTCCTTTCCGGGACGGTCCACGGCAACGCCTTCGAGCCCGTGCTGCGTCAACGCGCGCCGCTCGTGTCGACGCTGCTGGATCGTCTGGGGGCATTCGGCGAAGCGCGGCTCACCGGCACCGGGGGCGGCTGCTTCGTCGCGCTGCCCTCGCAGGCCGAGGCCGAATCCGCACAGCGCGAGCTGGCGGCCGAGGGTTGGCACTGTCGGGCCTGCGTCGGCGTCGATCGTTCGCCCCTGTGGGTGGCCATCGACAACCGGGCGCCGGCGGGGACGGCCTTGCGGCCGTAGCAGCAGACGCACAGGGGCGTCGCCAAGTGGCCCAAGGCACCGGGTTTTGATCCCGGCATCCGTAGGTTCGAATCCTACCGCCCCTGCCAATCGATTCCTCCCGGCCCATCCACCCGGAGCTCCATGTGATGCGCAAGCAGAACCTGCTGCTGTTCACCGGCAATGCCAATCGCCCGCTGGCACTGTCGGTGTGCCGCGAGCTCGGCGTGCCGCTGGGCAAGGCCCTGGTGGGCCGCTTCTCCGACGGCGAGGTGCAGGTCGAGATCGAGGAGAACGTCCGTGGCCAGGACGTGTTCGTTCTGCAGCCCACCTGCGCGCCCACCGCCGAGAACCTGATGGAGCTGCTGGTGCTGGTCGATGCGCTGAAGCGCGCGTCGGTGGCCAGTGTCACCGCGGTGGTGCCGTACTTCGGCTATGCGCGGCAGGATCGCCGCCCGCGCTCGGCGCGCGTGCCGATCACCGCCAAGGTCGCGGCGAAGATGTTCAGTGCTGTCGGCACCGACCGCCTGCTCACCATCGACCTGCACGCCGATCAGATCCAGGGCTTCTTCGATATTCCGGTCGACAACGTCTACTCCTCGCCGCTGATGCTGGCCGACATCTGGCGCACCCACGGCACCGACAACCTGATCGTGGTCTCGCCCGACGTTGGCGGCGTGGTGCGCGCCCGCAGCATCGCCAAGCGCCTCGACGATGCCGACCTCGCGATCATCGACAAGCGCCGGCCGCGCGCCAATGTCTCGTCGGTGATGAACATCATCGGCGACGTCGAGGGCAAGACCTGCGTGCTGGTCGACGACATCGTCGACACCGCCGGCACGCTGTGCGCCGCCGCCGCCGCGCTCAAGGCCAACGGCGCGCGCAAGGTCGTCGCCTACTGCACCCATCCGGTGCTGTCGGGAGCGGCCATCAGCAACGTCACCAGCAGCCCGCTCGACGAGCTGGTGGTGGCCGACACCATTCCGCTGTCGGAGTCGGCGCGCCTGTGCCCGCGGATCCGCCAGCTCAGCGTCGCCCAGCTGCTCGCCGAGACCATCCGCCGCATCGCCTTCGG
>DMHI01000255.1:1898-2939 GCA_003449515.1 Lysobacteraceae bacterium
GCGGCTGCTGCACCACTGCCCTGGTCGCGGGGCAGTGCCCAAACCGCCGCGAGGCGGTCCATTCCCAAGCAAGGCAACACGAACATGGCAACCCACATCATCAACGCCACCAGCCGCAAGGACGAGGGTAAGGGTGCGAGCCGCCGCCTCCGTCTCACCGGCCAGGTCCCGGCGATCGTCTACGGCGCCAACCTCGCCCCGGAGTCGATCCAGCTCAACCACGAGAAGCTCTGGCTGATCCAGCAGAACGAGTGGTTCTACGCCTCGATCCTCGATCTCGACGTCGACGGCAAGGTGCAGAAGGTGCTGCTGCGTGACATGCAGCGCCATCCGTACAAGCAGATCGTCATGCACATCGATTTCCAGCGCATCGACGAGAACGCGCCGATCCGCTTCAAGGTGCCGCTGCACTTCGTCAACCAGGACACCTCGCCGGCCGGCAAGCTCGCCGGCGTGGTCATCACCCACGAGCTCAACGACGTGGAGATCTCGGCCCTGCCGAAGGACCTGCCGGAGTTCATCGAGGTCGACCTGTCGGGCCTCCAGGTCGGCGATATCGTCCACCTGTCGGCACTGAAGCTTCCGGCGGGCGTGATCATCCCGGAGTTGAAGCTCGGCAAGGAGCACGACCTCGCCGTCGTGATCGCCAAGCACGCCCGTGCCGCGGAAGAAGAAGCCGCTGCGCCGGCCGCTGCCGAAGTGCCGAGCACCAAGTCGGCCAAGGCCGCTGCCGCGCCGGCCGCCGCCGCCCCGGCCAAGCCCGCGAAGAAGAAGTAATCGTGTCGTTCGCGTCGCCGGCTCTTGCGGGCTGGCGACGCAGCGGCTTCAACGATCACCGATCCAACGATGGCCGGCTTGCGCCTCATCGTCGGGCTGGGCAATCCCGGCGCCGACTACGACCGGACCCGGCACAACGCCGGGTTCTGGTTTGTTGACGCCCTCGCAAGCGACGCGAACGCGCGCTTCGGGCTAGATTCCAAGCTGCACGGCGAGATCGCGAAAGCCGAGGTCGCCGGGCACACGCTGTGGCTGCTCAAGCCC
>DMHI01000082.1:0-3434 GCA_003449515.1 Lysobacteraceae bacterium
GCGGCGCAGGCGCATCTGGCGCGCACCATCTGCCGTCGCGCCGAGCGCGAAGTCGTCACGCTCTCGCACCACGACGCCGTGCGCCCCGAGGCGATCCGCTACCTGAACCGCCTCTCCGACCTGCTGTTCGTGCTCTGCCGCGTGCTGGCCCGCGCCAGCGGCCACGGCGAGGTGCTCTGGAACCACGAACGCCGGCGCTGATGCGCGTCTATACCCACCCCGCCTGCCTCGACCACCAGCCCGGGCCAGGCCACCCGGAGTGCCCGGCGCGCCTGCAGGCCGTCACCGGAGCCCTGCGCGCGGCGTTCGGCACGCTCGACTGGCACGAGGCGCCGCTGGCCCGCCGCGAGGCTGCCGAGCGCGTGCACACCACGGCGCTGGTCGATGCGATCTTCGATGCGCGCTTCGAGGGTGATGCGCTCGTCCGCCTCGACGCCGATACCGCGATGTCGCCGGCCTCGCCGGAAGCCGCGCGCCGCGCCGCCGGCGCGGTGGTCGCCGCGGTCGACGCGGTGCTCGGCGGCACCATCCGCCAAGCCTTCTGCGCGGTGCGACCGCCCGGCCACCACGCCACCCGCGACAGCGCGATGGGCTTCTGCCTGTTGAACGGCATCGCCATCGGCGCTGCGCACGCCGTGCACGCCCACGGCCTCACGCGTGTGGCCGTCGTCGATTTCGACGTGCACCATGGCAACGGCACGCAGGCGATCTTCGCCGCCGAGCCGCGCGTCGCTTACCTCAGCTCGCACCAGAGCCCGCTCTACCCCGGCACCGGCTTCGAGGGCGAGGTGGGGGTGGGCAACGTGGTCAACGTGCCGCTGCCGCCGCGCACGGGAAGCGCGGTGTTCCGCGACGCCTTGCGCGCGCGCCTGCTGCCGGCGATCGACGCGTTCAAACCGCAGCTCATCCTGATTTCCGCCGGCTTCGACGGCCATCGCCTCGATCCCTTGGCGGATCTGGACCTGTCGGCAGAGGACTACCGCTGGCTCTCGGCCGAACTCGCCGACCTCGCCGCGCGGCACTGCGGCGGCAAGCTCGTGTCCGTGCTGGAAGGCGGCTACAGCCTGACCGCGCTGCGCGAGTGCAGCGTGGCGCATCTGCGCGGGCTTACCGCGGATCGAAACGCAGCGCCGCGGAGTTGATGCAGTAGCGCAGCCCGGTCGGCTTCGGGCCATCGGGGAACACGTGGCCCAGGTGCGAATCACACGCGGCACAGCACACCTCGATGCGGCGCATGCCGTGCGAGTCGTCCGGTTTCAACGCCACCGCCTCGCGCGCCACCGGCTGCCCGTAGCTCGGCCAGCCGCTGCCGGAGTCGTACTTGGCGGTGGAATCGAACAGCGCCGCACCGCAGGCCACGCAGGCGTAGACGCCGTCGGCGTGGTGGTCCCAGAAGGCGCCGGTGAACGGCGGCTCCGTGGCCGAGCAGCGGCAGATGGCGTACTGCTCTGGCGTCAGCGCGGCACGCCACTGCGCATCGGTCTTGGGCATCGATCCGGTCATCGCGGGACTCCTCGGTGGGCACGATCGACGCCGGCCGGGGTTTCCGGGCCGGGCCGATTCCGCCAAGCTTGACGCCCTCGACGTGAGAGGCCCGTCCGTGCCGCGACCGAACCTGCATCCCCTCGCCTTCGGCCTCGCGCTGGCGCTGGCCCTGCCCAGCCGCGCAGCCCCGCCCGGCGCGGTTCCCACGGCGCCGACCGTCCCGCTCGCGCAGCCTGCTGCCGCCGATTGGGCGCTGTGCCGCGCCCCGGCGACCTTCGGGCCGTTCCGCAGTGCCCCGCCGTCCGCCGGCCGCGAGGCCCGGGCCACCGCGAACGTCGTTGTCGATGCCGACACGCTCGACCTCTCCGCGCAGAACGTCACCACCTTCCGCGGCAATGTCGAGCTGACCCGTGCCGACCAGTGGCTCGGCACCGAGGCGCTCGAGTACGACCACGATGCGGGCACCTGGCGCAGTCCCGGCCCGATCCGGTTCGAGGACGAGGGCCTGCGCCTGCGCGCGGCGACGGCCACCGGCACCACCGCGGACGGCGATGGCGATGGCGATGGCGATGGCGCGGACATCGTCGAGCGCGTGGCCTTGCGCGATGTCGAGTACCTCATCGTCGACGGCACGATGGGCAATGGCACGGCGGTGAGTGCGGTGCGCGAAGGCGGGGCCAGCACGCTCAGCGACGCGCTGTTCTCGACCTGTCCGCCGGGGCAGCGGCAGTGGGCCCTGCGGGCGCGGAGCATCGATATCGACGATGCGCGCGAACGCGGCGTGGCGCGCAGTGCCACCGTCCGTCTCGGCGGTGTGCCGGTGCTGTGGCTGCCGTGGATCAGTTTCCCGACCAGCGGCAACCGGCGCAGCGGTCTGCTGACGCCGAGCGCCGGGTTCAACGACGACACCGGCTTCGAGTACGCGCAGCCGATCTACCTCAACCTCGCGCCGAATTACGACGCCACCCTGGTGCCGCGCTGGATGTCGCGGCGCGGCCTGATGCTGGGCGGAGAGTTCCGCTACCTCACCCCGCGCAGCCAGGGCCAGGTCGACGCCGAGTTCCTGGCCGACGACGACGTGGCCGACCGTGACCGCCACCTGTTCCGCTGGCGCCACTTCACCGCGATCTCGCCGCGCTGGTTCGCCACCGCCCACCTGCAGGACATCAGCGATCCCGATTACCTGCGCGACTTCGGCGGCAACTTCGGCCTCAACACGCTGAACCTGCTCGACAGCCAACTCGCGCTCGTCGGCCGCGGCCGCACCTGGAACACCAGCCTGTCGATGGAACGCTGGGAAATCGCCAATCCGGCGATCGCGCCGGGCAGCGAACCCTTCGCGCGGCTGCCGCGCCTGCGCGGGCAGTGGCTGCAACCGCTGCGGCCCTGGCTCGACGCCGGGATCGACGCCGAGGCCGTGCGCTTCGATGACGACGAGCGTGCCGGCGGCCGCCGCATCGACCTGCGCCCGAATCTGCGGCTGTCGTTCGGTGGGGCGAGCTGGTTCATCCACCCGGAAATCGCCTTCCGCCACACCGCCTACCAGCTCGAACGCGACCCGGCCGATCCGCTGCGCGACCGCAGCCCCAGCCGAAGCCTGCCGATCGGCAGCGTCGACATGGGCCTCATGTTCGAGCGCGAGGCGCGACTGTTCGGCGGCGACTACGTGCAGACGCTCGAACCGCGGCTGTACTACCTGCGCGTGCCGTTCCGTGAACAGGGCGACCTGCCGCTGTTCGACAGCCAGCCGCTGAGCTTCAGTTGGCCGGGGCTGTTCCGCAGCAACCGCTATGCCGGTGCCGACCGCCAGGGCGACGCCAACCAGGCCACGCTGGCCGTCACCACCCGCCTGCTCGACGCCGACGATGGCCGCGAGCGCCTTTCGGCGAGCCTTGGGCGCATCCAGTACGTCGACGCGCCGCGCGTACGGCTGCCGGGCGAGACACCCG
>DMHI01000082.1:3635-6894 GCA_003449515.1 Lysobacteraceae bacterium
GGGCGACGCCAACCAGGCCACGTTGGCCGTCACCACCCGCCTGCTCGACGCCGACGATGGCCGCGAGCGCCTTTCGGCGAGCCTCGGGCGCATCCAGTACGTCGACGCGCCGCGCGTGCGGCTGCCGGGCGAGACACCCGGCACCGACGACGGCTCGGCCTACGTCGGCGAACTCGATTGGCGCGTGAGCGATGCGTGGAGCGTCTCGGTGGCGCAGCAGTGGAACCCCGCCGATGGTCGCGGCACCGAGCTTTCGGCCCTGCGCAGCCAGTGGCGCTTCGCCGAGCGCGGCGTGCTGAACGCGAGCTACCGCTACCGCAAGGACCTCGTCGAGCTCACCGACGTGTCTTTCACGGCGCCGATCGACGCGCACTGGCGCGCGGTGGGGCGCTGGGCCTGGTCGGTGCGCGACCGCCGCACGCTCGAGGCCCTGGGCGGCGTCGAGTGGCGGAGCTGCTGCGTGGCCGTGCGCGTGCTGGCGCGCGACTTCATCCGCGACCTGAACGGCGACCGCAACACCGGCCTCTACGTCGAGATCGAGCTGAACGGCATCGGCAGCTTCGGCCGCGATTCAGAGCGCCTGTTGTCGGATGCTATCCTCGGCTACTCGCCGTGAACCCGCGCCGCGGCGCGCATTGAATGCTCCCCTGCCCCATGCCCAAGACCCTGCTCGTCGGCCTGCTGGCCGCCACCCTCGCCCTCGCCACGCCGGCCAGCGCGCAACTGCTCTCCGGCCCCGGAACCGGCGCCAGCGCGATCGACAGCATCATCGCCGTGGTCGACGAGGACGTGATCCTGCGCTCCGAACTCGACCGCGCGCTGGCCAATGTGCGCGCGCAGTATCGCGGCCGCGAGAACCAGCTCCCGCCGGAGAACGTGCTCGAGCGCCAGGTGCTCGACCGCCTCGTGCTGATGCGCCTGCAGGTGGCGCGCGCCGAGGGCACCGGCATCCGCATCGGCGACACCGAGCTCAACCAGGCCATCCAGGGCATCGCCCAGCGCTCGGGTGTCAGCATCGAGCAGATGCGCGCGCAGATCGAGGCGCAGGGCCTGTCGTTCGACGAATACCGCCGCAGCGTGCGCGAGGAACTGCAGATGCGGCGGCTGCAGCAGCGCGTGGTGCAGACCCGCGTGGTGGTCAGCGAAACCGAGGTCGACCAGTTGCTGGCCCAGCGCGAGCTCGATGGCGTGGAGTTCCGTCTCGCCAACATCCTCGTGGCCCTGCCGGACGGCGCCACGCCCGAACAGATCGCCACCGCCGAGCAGAAGATCGCCGGCATCCGCGGTCTCATCGAGCGCGGCGAGATGGACTTCCGCGCCGCGGCGATCCGCTATTCCGACGACCGCAACGCGCTGGAAGGCGGCGATCTCGGCTGGCGCGAGGCCAGCGCCATCCCGGCCCGCTTCGCCGAGCTGATCCGCGATCTGCAGCCGGGCCAGCACACCGCGCCGATCCGTGGCCCGAGCGGCTTCCAGATGGTGCAGCTGGCGGAAACCCGCAACGCCGGCCCGCAGACCGTCACCGAGTACCAGGCCGACCACCTGCTGATCGCCGTGACCGAGATCGTTGGCGACGAAGCTGCACGCCGCGAGATCGACGGACTGCGCGCGCGCATCGAGGCCGGCGAGGACTTCGCCGCCATCGCCCGCGAACACTCCGACGACACCTTCAGCCGCAACCGCGGCGGTCGCCTCGACTGGTTCACCGCCGAGGCCTTCGGCCCGGATGTTGCCGGTCAGGTGCAGGCCCTGGCCGACGGCCAGCTGTCAGCGCCATTCCGCACCGAGGCCGGCTGGCACGTGATCCGCCGCGTGGCCCAGCGCCAGCAGGACGTGACCGAAGAGAACCGCCGCCAGCGCGCCCGCCAGCTCATCGGCGAGCGCAAGGCGCAGGACGAGTTCGAACGCTTCCTGCGCCAGCTCCGCGCCGACGCCTACGTCGAGTCGCGCCTCGGCGCCTGAGCCGGTGCACGCCACGCCACGGCTCGCGCTGATTCCCGGCGAGCCGGCTGGCGTCGGCCCCGAGCTCTGCGTCCGCATCGCCCAAGTCGCGCAACCCGCGCGGCTGCTGGCCTACGGCGACGGCGACGCCCTGCTCGCCGCAGCCCATGCGCTGCGTCTGCCGCTGCGGCTGCGGCCCGTCGCTGCCGATGCCCTCGATGTGGCGCCAACCGCCCAGCGGGACGGCGATTCCACCGCGCCTTCAACGCCCGGCGAGCTCGTGCTGGTCGAGCACCGCAATGCCTCACCGTCACGCTTCGGCCATGCCGATCCCAGCAATGCGCCGGCGGTCGTCGGTGCCCTGCGCGCGGCCGCCGCCGATGCCTTGGCCGGCCGCGTCGATGGCCTTGTCACCGGGCCGGTGCACAAGGCCGCGCTGATCCGCGGTGGCGCCATCGTCAGCGGGCGGCCGTTCAGCGGCGTCACCGAACTGCTCGCCGAAGCGGCCGGTTGCGACGTGGTGATGATGCTGGCCAACCCGCGCCTGCGCGTGGCGCTGGCCACCACCCACCTGCCGCTTCGCGCGGTGCCCGACGCGATCACCGCCGACGGCCTCGAACGCGTGCTGCGCATCACCGAGCGCAGCCTGCGCGAGCAGTTCGGCATCGCCCGGCCGCGGCTGCGCGTGCTGGGCCTGAACCCGCACGCCGGAGAGTCCGGCGAACTGGGCCGCGAGGAGATCGAGGTGATGCTCCCGGTGATCGAGCGCCTGCGCGCCGAGGGTTTCGCGCTCGAGGGCCCGCTGCCGGCCGATACGGCCTTCCTGCCGCAGCAGCGCGAGGCCTTCGACGCGGTGGTCGCGATGTACCACGACCAGGGCCTGCCGGTGCTGAAGGCGACCGGCTTCGAGGACGCGGTGAACATCACCCTCGGCCTGCCCTTCCCGCGCGTCGCCGTCGACCACGGCACCGCGCTCGACCTCGCCGGCCGCGGCGTGGCCGACGCCTCCAGCCTGCAACACGCCGTGGCGCTGTGCGCCGACCTTGCACGACGCCGCGCGGCAAAGCGCGCGACACCCTGATGCGCCGCGCGCACCGCCACCGGGCACCACCCCCATGAGCCTCGACGCCCACCGCCACAAGAAGCAGCTCGGCCAGCATTTCCTGTCGAGTCCCGGCGTGGTCGAGAAGATCATCCGCGCGGTGAATCCGAAGCCCGGCGAGTTCATCGTCGAGATCGGCCCCGGCGGCGGCGCGCTGACCTTTCCGCTGCTGCGCGCGCACGGCGAGCTCACCGTCATCGAGTTCGACCGCGACCT
>DMHI01000203.1 GCA_003449515.1 Lysobacteraceae bacterium
CACCGCCTCGATCAGGAACTGCGCCAGGATGTCGCGGCGGCGCGCACCCACCGCCATCCGGATCCCGATCTCGCGGGTGCGCTCGGTGACCGACACCAGCATGATGTTCATGATGCCGATGCCGCCGACGACGAGGCTGACCGCGGCGATCGCGGCCAGCATCATGCTCATCGAGCGCGCGGCCACCTGTGCCGACTCGGAGATCGCCGACAGGCTGCGCACCGTGAAGTCGTCCTCGCCGGCGTCGGGGATGCGGTGGCGCGCGCGCAGCAGCAGCGTGATGTCGAGTTCGGCCTGCGCGATCTGGTCGTCGGCGATCGCCTCGACGAAGATCGTGCGCACCGCGCTGCGGCTGAACCAGGAGAACAGCTTGCGCTGGAAGGTGGTGTGCGGCACCACGATCGTGTCGTCCTGGTCGCGGCCCTCCAGCGTCTGGCCCTTGGGCGCCAGCACGCCGATCACCTCGAACGGCAGGTTGCGGATCCGGATCGTCTGGCCGACCGGGTCGTCGTCGCCGAACAGCCGCACGGCGGTGGTCTGGCCGATCACCGCCTTCGAGGCCGAGCCGCGCACCTCCTCGTCGTCGAAGACGCGCCCCGACACCACCGGCCAGTCGCGGATGTCGAAGTAGTCGGGCGAGGTGCCGATGAGCTGCGCCACCCAGTTCTGGCCGCCGAACACCGCCTGCGAACTCATGTTCTGCGCCGGCGCCGCCGCGCGCACCGAGGGCAGCCGGCGGATCGCCTCGAGGTCGCCGAAGGTCAGCGTCGGCCCAGCCGACTGCCGTACGCCGCCCACCGACGGCGTGCCCGAGGACACCATCAGCACGTTCGAGCCGAGCGAGGCGATGGTGCGCGCCACGGTCTGCTGCGAGCCCTGGCCGATCGCCAGCATCAGCACCACCGAGGCGACGCCGATGATCATGCCGAGCATGGCCAGCAGCGTGCGCAGCGGGTTCAGGCGCAGTGCGCGCCACGCCTCGGCGGGCAGGTGTCCGAGCATCGTGCCGGCGTCCGTCAGTGTGCCGCGCCCGCCGGCGGGCCGTCGTAGACCACCTGGCCGTCGACCAGCCGGATCAGCCGGTGCGCCCAGCCGGCGACGTCGGGTTCGTGGGTCACCAGCACGATGGTGATGCCTTCGTCGCGGTTGAGCGTCGTGAACAGCTCCATCACCTCGCGGCTGGTCTCGCTGTCGAGGTTGCCGGTGGGCTCGTCGGCCACCAGCAGCACCGGCTGCGAAACAATGGCGCGCGCGATGCCGACGCGCTGCTGCTCGCCAGTGGACAGCTGCGGTGGCAGCGCCGCGGGGCGATCACCCAAGCCGACGCGGCCCAGCACCTCGCGCACGCGCGCGGCGATCTCCGCTTCAGCGACGCCGGCGATGCGCAGCGGCAGCGCGACGTTGTCGGCGATGCTCCAGTGCGGCAGCAGGCGATGGTCCTGGAACACCACGCCCACTCGGCGGCGGTAGCGCGCCACGTCGCGGCCGCGCACCGCGGCGAGGTTGCGATCCTCCAGCAGCACCGCGCCGCGATCCGGCCGCTCGGCCAGATGCAGCAGCTTCAGCAGCGTGCTCTTGCCCGCACCACTGTGCCCGGTGACGAACAGCACCTCGCCGGCCTCGACGCGGAAGCTGACGTCCTGCAGGGCGGCTTTGCCGCCCGGGTACTGCTTGTGGACCGCGTCGAAGCGCAGCAGGGGCATCGTCAGCCGCCGAACCAGCCCTTCACCCGCGCCGTCATGCGCGCGAAGAAGCTCTCCTTCGACACGCCCACCGGGCCCACCGATGCGCCGGCGGCGGCCACGTTCGTGGACGCACCGCCCTCGCCGCGCTCACCGCGCGGCTTGCGACGGCGGCGACGGCGGCGACGCTCGGCCTCGGCCGGGCTCTCGGCGGCGTTTGCCGGCGCGCTGCCACTCGCGGCCGCCTTCGTGATCGTGACAGGGGCGTGCTCGGGCTTCGGGCCACGATCACCTTCGGCACGCGGCGGACGCGGGCCACGGTCACCGCGGCCGTCATCGCGACCACCGCCGCTGCGACCGCCGCCACCGCTGCGGCTTCCACCGCCGCCGCTGCGACCGCCGCGGCCGTGCTTCGCCTCTTTCTCGGCCATCTCGGCGCGGGCTTCGCGGAAGATGTCGCTGACGCGCTCGACGGGCTCCGCGCCTTCCGGCAGCGGCGCGCGCTCCGGGCGCGGCAGGGCGGTCAGCAGGTCGGTGGTGACGGCTTCGACCGGGATCTTCTGCTCGATGTAGGCCTCGACCGCCGGCAGGTGCTGCGCGTACAGCTCGCAGGCGAAGGTGATGGCATCGCCTTCCGCGCCGAGGCGCGCCGTGCGGCCGATGCGGTGCACGTAGTCCTCGGCCTCGAACGGCAGGTCGAAGTTGTAGACGTGGCTGACGCCGTCGATGTGCAGGCCGCGCGCGGCCACGTCGGTGGCGACGAGGATCTCGAGCTCGCGGCGCTGGAACTTGCCGAGCAGGCTCTGGCGCTTCTTCTGCGGCACGTCGCCGCTGAGCACGCCCACCGA
>DMHI01000199.1 GCA_003449515.1 Lysobacteraceae bacterium
CCCTGCTTCACCGTCTCCGGCGTCACGCCGTCGCGGGCGTCGGCGCGGCGCTTCATCGCCAGCAGGTCGTCGAGTGTGAGCCGGTACAGATCGGCGACCGTCTGCAGGTAGCCGAAGTCGACCAGGTCCTCGACGAAGCGCTCGCCCAGGCCCTCGATGTCCATTGCGCGGCGCGAGGCGAAATGGATCAGCGCCTGCTTGCGCTGCGCCGGGCAGAACAGGCCGCCGCTGCAGCGCATCACCGCCTCGCCTTCGGCGCGTTCGACCGCCGAGCCGCACTCCGGGCAGGCCGTCGGCATCACGAACGGCGGATGCCGCGGCACACCGTCCGGGCCGATCGGACGACGCTCCGGCACGATCCGCGCCACCTCGGGGATCACGTCACCGGCGCGACGCACGACCACGGTGTCGCCGAGACGCACGTCGAGCCGAGCGATCTGGTCGGCGTTGTGGAGCGTCGCGTTGGTGACGGTGACGCCGGCCACGCGCACCGGCTTCAAGCGCGCCACCGGCGTGATCGCGCCGGTGCGGCCGACCTGCACATCGATGCCTTCGAGCACCGTCAGCTCTTCCTGCGCCGGGAACTTGTGCGCAATCGCCCAACGCGGCGCGCGCGAGACGAAGCCGAGCTTTTCTTGAAGATCGCGTCGGTCGAGCTTGTAGACCACGCCGTCGATGTCGTACGGCAGTGAATCGCGGGCCGCAGCGACCCGCCGGTAGTAGGCCAGCACGCCGTCCAGCCCGTGCGCGACGTCGATCTCCGGCGCGAGCGGCAGGCCGAATTCCCCGAGCCGTCGCAGCAGTGCCGAGTGCGTGCCCGGCAGGTCGAGGCCCCGCACCTCGCCGATGCCGTAGGCGAAGAAGGCCAGCGGCCGCTTCGCCGTGATGCGCGGATCGAGCTGGCGCAGCGAGCCGGCCGCACCGTTGCGCGGATTCGCCAGCGGCTTCCCGCCGTTCGCCAACGCGCGCTCGTTGAAGCACTCGAATGCGGCCTTGGGCATGTAGACCTCGCCGCGCACTTCCAGCACGTCGGGGACGATGGGCAATGCTGACGACGCATCGTGCGCGTCGCCGGGCGGCACGCGCAAGCGCAGCGGGATCGCGCGGATGGTGCGCAGATTGGCGATCACGTCTTCGCCGGTCGCGCCATCGCCGCGGGTGGCGCCCTGCACCAGCACGCCGCGCTCGTAGCGCAGGGTGATGGCGAGCCCGTCGATCTTCGGCTCGACCGAGAACGCGGGTTCGGTTTCGCCCATCGCCTCGACGATGCGGCGCACGAAATCGGCGGCCTCGTCCTCGGCGAAGGCGTTGTTGAGGCTGAGCATCGGCAGCGCATGCCGCACTTCGGCAAAAGCCGGCGAGGGGCGCCCGGCCACCCGCTGCGTCGGCGAATCGGCCGTCACCCGCTCAGGGCTCGCCGCTTCCAGCTCGCGCAGCTCGCGCATCCAGCGGTCGTACTCGGCGTCGGGAACGCCCGGGGCGTCGAGCTGGTAGTAGGCGTGGTCGGCGTCGGCGATCAGGCGCCGGAGCTCGTCGATGCGGTCGGGTGCCGCCATCAGAAGCGGACGTTCTGCGCGTCGCGCTTGCGGTCGTAACCGCGCATCTCTTCGCGCAGATGGGCGATGCGCTGCCGACCGAGCGCATTGCGCTCCTCGTCGAGCAGCACGGCATCGAGCAGCTCGGCCATGCGCTGCGCCGCGGGCAGCATCGTCTCCCAGGCATCCAGTGCGTTCAGCGGGCCCGGCAGGGTCATGAACAGGCTGACGCCGGGTGTGCGGACCTCGCCAAGGCGTGCCATGTCGAAGCTGCCGGGCTTGACCAGATTCGCGAGGCTGAAGATCGGGCCGCGCTCGGGATGGTTGTCGTCGAGGCGGTGGAAGATGCCCATATGCCCGTAGCTCAGGCCAGCCTTTTCGCAGGCGACGACGATATCGGGGCCGTGCAGCACTTCACCGGCGCGGGCCGCGAGGTAGAGCGTGACGATGCGGTCGAAGCGGGCCTCGGGACGCGCGCCGAGCGTGGAGCGCGTGGGTGATTCGGGCACCGGATCGTCGATGGCGATGCCACGTTCGGCGTCGAGGGTTGGACCATCGCCGTCGGTCTCGGCGAACGCATCGCCAAGCGTCGGCTCGCGACGGCCCGCGTCGCGGTCGGCGCGCGGAAACGCCGCAGCCAGCCGTTCGGTCTCGGCGCTGTCGCGGCGCAGGCCCTGCTCGGGTTTTTTCCGCCCGGTGAGCCAGATCACCCCCATCAGCACGACCACCGCGACGCCGATGGCGATCCGAAGGATGTTGGCTTCACTGAGACCGGACAGGTCCATCCACGAGGCTCCAGGGCGTGAGTTGCGGGGTTTCGGGGCGTTTTGCTGCGCTGCGATTATGCCGCACCGGCGAGGCGGGTGGCCTCGGCGAGGTCGACGGAGACGAGGCGCGACACGCCCGGCTCGCGCATGGTGACGCCGGCAAGCTGCTTGGCCGCCTCCATCGTCGCCTTGTTGTGGCTGACGAACAGGAACTGCACCTTCTCGCTCATCTCGCTGACCATCGTGCAGAAGCGGCCGACGTTGGC
>DMHI01000059.1 GCA_003449515.1 Lysobacteraceae bacterium
ACCGGTTCCGGGATGACGTTCCATTTTCTGACCTAACAGCCGTCATCCCGGGCCGGAGACGTTCATTCGGCGGCTTCGGTTGCCTTTTCGGAGGCGGCGATGGCGGCGTCGCGGTCGGCCTTTTCGGCGGCGAGGCGGGCCTCGTCGCGTTCCTTGGCCAGCACCTTGTAGCGCGTCAGCGCACCGCCCGTGCCCGCCGGGATCAGACGCCCGACGATCACGTTTTCCTTGAGGCCCTCGAGCGTGTCGCGCTTGCCATAGGTGGCGGCGTCGGTGAGCACCTTGGTCGTTTCCTGGAAGGAGGCGGCCGAGATGAACGAGCGCGTCTGCAGCGAGGCCTTGGTGATCCCCAGCAGCATGGGCGAGCCCTTGGCCGGCGCCAGGTTCAGCGCCTCGATCCGCATGTTCTCTTCCTCGAGGTCGGCCGCGTCGACCGGCTCGCCGACCAGATAGTCGGTGCCGCCCGGATCGGTGATCTCGACCTTCTGTAGCATCTGGCGAACGATCACCTCGATGTGCTTGTCGTTGATCGGCACGCCCTGCAGTCGGTAGACCTTCTGGATTTCCTCGACGAGGAAGTCGGCCAGTTTCTCGACACCCATGACCGAGAGCAGGTCCTGGGGCGCAGGATTGCCGTCGATCAGGAAGTCGCCGCGTTTCACCTCGTCGCCGTCCTGGACCAGGACGTGCTTGACCTTGGGGATCATGTACTCGATCGGATCGAGGCTCTCGTCGGTCGGGTGCAGCTTGATGCGGCGCTTGTTCTTGTAGTCCTTGAGGAACTCGACCCGGCCGTCGACCTCGGCGATGACGGCGTGATCCTTGGGACGGCGCGCCTCGAACAACTCGGCCACGCGCGGCAGGCCGCCCGTGATGTCGCGCGTGCGCGCGCCGCCGGTGGCGGTGCGGGCCAGCGTCTTGCCGCTGTCGACATCCTCGTCACGGCGCACCGACAGGATGGCGCCGACCGGCAGGATGTAGCGCGCTTCCTTGCCCGACGGCAGGCGCACGGGCTCACCGTCCGCCCCGACGATCACGATCGCCGGGCGCAGGTCGGACGCCTTGGAGCCGCTGCCGCGCGGATCGATCACCACCATGTTGGCGATGTTGGTGGCGTCATCGGTTTCCTCGCGCAGGGTCTTGCCCTCCTCGAGGTCCTCGAAGCGCACCTTGCCCGCCACTTCGGTCAGGATCGGGGTCGAGAAGGGATCCCAGTCGACCAGACGGTCGCCCTTCTTGACGGCCTGGCCGTCCTTGACCCGCAGGCGCGCGCCGAAGGGCAGCTTGAACGACTGGCGCTCGACGCCGTCGCCATCGACCACGGCCACCACGCCCGAGCGGTTGTTGACGACGATCTCGCCGCTGTCGCGGGTCAGCACCGCAACCTCGACATACTTCGCGCGTCCGTCCACGGCCGCCTCCATCGACGAGCTGTCGGCCACCTGGGCCGCGCCGCCGATGTGGAAGGTGCGCATGGTCAGCTGAGTGCCCGGCTCGCCGATCGACTGGGCGGCGATGACACCCACCGCCTCGCCGACATTCACCCGCGTTCCACGGGCCAGGTCACGGCCATAGCAGGCCGCGCACACGCCGATCTTGGCCTCGCACGTCAGCACCGAACGCACCTTGACCGAACGCACGCCCGATTTCTCGACCAGCGCCGTCAGGTCCTCGTCCAGATAGGTGTCGCGCGGGACGACGATCTTGCCCGAGCCTGGGTGCACCACGTCCTCGGCCGTGGTGCGGCCCAGGATGCGCGTGCCCAGCGGCACCACGATGTCGGCACCGTCGATGACGGGCGCGATCTCGATGCCCTGCTCGGTGCCGCAATCGTCCTCGGTGACGATGCAGTCCTGCGCCACGTCGACCAGACGCCGGGTCAGATAGCCCGAGTTGGCGGTCTTGAGCGCGGTGTCGGCCAGACCCTTGCGGGCGCCGTGCGTGGAGTTGAAGTACTCCAGAACGTCCAGGCCTTCCTTGAAGTTCGAGATGATCGGCGTCTCGATGATCTCGCCCGAAGGCTTGGCCATCAGGCCGCGCATGCCGGCCAGCTGCTTCATCTGCTGCTTCGAGCCGCGCGCGCCCGAATGGGCCATCATGTAGACCGAGTTCAGCTCGCCCTCGCGACCGTCGGGAAGCTTGCGGCGACGCGCGGCCTCCTTCATCATCTCGTCGGCGACTTCCTCGGTGCAGCGCGACCACGCGTCGACCACCTTGTTGTACTTCTCGCCCTTGGTGATCAGGCCGTTCGAGTACTGGACGGCGAAATCCGCCACCTTGCGCTCGGCCTCGGCCACCAGGTCGGCCTTCTTCTTGGGCACGATCATGTCGGCCATGCCGAACGAGATGCCCGCACGGGCCGCCTCGCGGAAGCCCAGCTGCATGATGCGGTCGCAGAAGATCACCGTCGCCTTCTGGCCGCTGTGGCGATAGACGGCGTCGATCAGGTTGCCGACCTCCTTCTTGGTCAGCAGGTCCGACACCAGTTCGGGGCCGATCTTGGGGTGACGCGGCAACAGCTCGATCACCTTCATCCGGCCCGGCGTGGTTTCGATGATGCGCGTCACCGTCGCACCGTCGGCGTCCTGACCGGTCCAGCGTGCGCGGATCCGGGTGTGCAGCGTGACGTCGCCGCTCTCGAGCGCATGCTCGATCTCGGCCATGTCGGCGAACGCACGGCCCTCGCCCGGCTCGTTGTCCTTGACGGTCGACAGGTAATACAGGCCCAGCACGATGTCCTGCGAGGGCACGATGATCGGCCGGCCGTTGGACGGGCTGAGGATGTTGTTGGTCGACATCATCAGCACGCGCGCCTCGAGCTGGGACTCGAGCGACAGCGGCACGTGCACCGCCATCTGGTCACCGTCGAAGTCGGCGTTGAACGCCGCGCAGACCAGCGGGTGCAGCTGGATCGCCTTGCCCTCGATCAGCACCGGCTCGAATGCCTGGATGCCCAGGCGGTGCAGCGTCGGCGCCCGGTTCAGCATCACCGGGTGCTCGCGGATCACCTCCTCGAGGATGTCCCA
>DMHI01000006.1:0-8552 GCA_003449515.1 Lysobacteraceae bacterium
AGATCGCCGACAAGCTCGCCGAGGCCGGCACCTGCGGCGCGTTGTGGGCCGACTGGTGGGGCTTCAAGGCCGAGGCCTTCGATGCGGTGCAGGAGAACATCCTGATCGTCGATCGCGCTGCCGGCGGCAAGGGCTGCGCCATCGTCCACTCCGATTCGCCCGAGGGCATCCAGCGCATGAACCAGGAGGCGGGCAAGGTGATCGGCGTCGGCCGTCGCGTCGGCATCGAGATCACCCCCGAACATGCGGTGCGCTGGATCACCGGCAATGCCGCGCGCGCGATCGGCATCGACGACCAGGTGGGCACGCTGGAACGCGGCAAGATGGCCGATGTGGTGCTGTGGAACCAGAACCCCTTCAGCGTCTACGCCAAGGCCGAGAAGGTCTGGATCGATGGCGCGCTGATGTTCGACCGCAACGATCCGGCACTGCAGCCGGTCTCCGACTTCACGCTCGGCCAGGAGCCGCTCTGATGCGCCGCCTTTCTTCGCTTGCCGCGGCCATCGCCCTCGGCCTCGTTCCGTTCGCCGCCGCGCCCGCCGTGCTGGCGCAGTCCGTCGTCTTCATCGACAACGCCAAGGTGCACACCGTGGGCCCGCAGGGCACGCTGGCCAATGGCGATGTGCTGATCACCGATGGCGTCATCAGCGCGGTCGCTGCGGAACTCAGCCCGCCCGCCGGTGCGGTGCGCATCGACGCGAAAGGCCAGCCGCTGACGCCCGGCCTGTTCGCGGGCCTCACGGCCCTCGGCCTCGAGGAGATCAGCGCCGAAGCCAGCACCGTGCACAGCAACCTCGGCACCGCCGCGCCGCACGTGCATCCGGGCGAGACCCGCTGGCGCCCCGAGTTCGACGTGCTGCCGGCCTACAACCCGCGCTCGCAGGTGATCGGCGTCAACCGCAAGGAAGGCCTCACCTTCACCGTGCTCGCTCCGGGCGCGCTCGAGGAGGGCAGCTTCGTCACCGGCCAGGGCGGCGTGGTGCGCTTCGACGGCGGCTTCGATGCGCTGCTCGACGGCAGCCGCAGCCTGTTCGTCGACCTTGGCAGCAACGCGGTGGCGATGTCGGGTGGCAGCCGCGCCGCGCAGTACATGCTGCTCGACCAGGCCATCCGCGAAGCGCGGCCCGCCCCCTCGCCGCTGATGATGGTCAGCCCCGGCCACGGCCTGCTGACGCCGGCCGGCCGCGACGCGATGAGCCGCTACCTGCGTGGTGGTCGCGTGGTGTTCCACGTCGATCGCGCCGCCGACATCCGCCAGGTGATCGCGCTGGGCCGCAAGCACGGCTTCCAGCCGGTGATCGCCGGTGCGGCCGAAGGCTGGGTGGTCGCCAGCGATCTCGCCGCCGCCGGAGTGCCGGTGCTGCTCGACGCGCTCGCCAACCTGCCATCGAACTTCGACCAGCTCGGCGCGCGCCTCGACAACGCCGCGAAGCTGCATGCCGCTGGCGTGGCGGTCGCCTTCTCGCAGGACGGCGATGCCACCCACAACGCACGCAAGATCCGCCAGCACGCCGGCAATGCCGCCGCCAACGGACTGCCCTGGGAAGCGGCACTCGCCGGCCTCACCCTCGCGCCGGCGCGGATGTTCGGCGTCGACGCGAAGATCGGCAGCATCGAGGTCGGCAAGAGCGCCGATCTCGTGCTGTGGAACGGCGACCCGCTCGAGGTGACGACCACCGCGACGCAGGTGTTCGTGGCCGGGCGTGCGGTGTCGATGCAGTCGCGCCAGACCCTGCTGCGCGATCGCTATCTGGCACCGAAGGGCGCGCGGCCGCGGGTGTATCCGGCGGGGCGGTGAGACAACACCTCTCGAGGAAGGATCATGCCATGAGCACCATCGTCATCAAGCGCAGCCAGGCGGTGTGGCAAGACCGCACCCGTGCCTACACCGCGTGGGTCGACGGGAAAGCGGTGGGGCGGCTCGAACACGGCGCATCATTGAGCGTGCCCGTGGGTGCCGGCGAGCACGAAGTGCAGATGCGCATCGACTGGTGCACGTCACCTGCGCTGTCCGTCAGCGTCCCCGTGGGCGGCACCGTCGAACTCGAGTGCGGCCCGAACGCGAATGCGCTGCTGGCGTTGCTGTACATCACACTGTGGCGGCACCGATATATCTGGCTGAAGCCCGCCACTACCGAGTGACCCCGCTACCTCAGTGCTTGCGGAAGGTGATCGTCCCGCCCTCGCTGCTGACCTGCAGCGCGTCACCGGCCACAAACTCGCCGCCGAGGATCTTCTGCGCCAGCGGGTTCTCGATCTGCTGCTGGATCGCGCGCTTCAGCGGTCGCGCGCCGTAGACCGGATCGAAGCCGACGTTGCCGAGCACGTCCAGCGCCTTGTCGTCGATGCTGAACCTGATCTGGCGCTCGGCGAGCCGCTTGGCGAGGTAGGCCGTCTGGATGCGGGCGATCTCGCGGATCTGCTCGCGGCCCAGCGGGTGGAAGACCACGATCTCATCCAGCCGATTGATGAACTCCGGGCGGAAGTGCGACTGCACCACGCCCATCACCGCCGCCTTCATCTGGATGTAGGCCGCATCGCCCTCGCCGCTCAGCTCCTGGATGTGCTGGCTGCCGAGGTTGGAGGTCATCACGATGACGGTGTTGCGGAAGTCCACCGTGCGGCCCTGGCCGTCGGTGAGGCGGCCGTCGTCGAGCACCTGCAGCAGCACGTTGAACACGTCCGGGTGCGCCTTCTCGACCTCGTCGAGCAGGATCACGCTGTACGGGCGGCGGCGCACGGCTTCGGTGAGATACCCACCTTCCTCGTAGCCCACGTAACCGGGCGGCGCACCGATCAAGCGCGCCACGGAGTGCTTCTCCATGAACTCGCTCATGTCGATGCGCACCATCGCTTCTTCCGTGTCGAAGAGGAAGTGCGCCAGCGCCTTGCACAGCTCGGTCTTGCCCACGCCCGTGGGCCCGAGGAACAGGAAGCTGCCGTTGGGGCGGTTCGGGTCGGACAGGCCCGCGCGTGAGCGGCGGATCGCGTCCGACACCGCGCGCACGGCCTCGCGCTGGCCGACCACGCGCGCGGCCAGCACCTCGTCCATCTTCAAGAGCTTCTCGCGCTCGCCTTCGAGCATCTTGCTGACCGGAATGCCGGTCCAGCGCGACACCACTTCGGCGATCTCCTCGGCCGTCACCTTGTCCTGCAGCAGGGTGAAGCCCTTGTGCTCCGCGGCCTGCGCGTCATGGAGCTGCTTCTCCAGCTGCGGCAGCTTGCCGTACTGGATCTCGGAGGCCCGCGCCAAATCCTGCCGACGATGCGCGGCCTCCAGCTCGGACTTCAGCTGCTCGATCTGTTCTTTCAGCTTCGTCGTGCCGGTGACGGCGGCCTTCTCGGCCTTCCACACCTCTTCCAGATCGTTGAACTCGCGCTCGAGCGTCTTGATCTCGGCCTCAAGGTCAGCGAGGCGCTGCTTGGATTCGTCATCCTTCTCCTTCTTCAGCGCCTCGCGCTGGATCTTGAGCTGGATCAGTCGCCGCTCCTTGCGGTCCATCTCCTCGGGCTTGCTGTCGATCTCCATGCGGATGCGCGAGGCCGCCTCGTCCATCAGGTCGATGGCCTTGTCGGGCAGCTGGCGGTCGGCGATGTAGCGGTTCGACAGCGTGGCCGCCGCGACGATGGCCGGGTCGGTGATCTCCACGCCGTGGTGAACGGCATAGCGTTCTTTCAGGCCGCGAAGGATGGCGATGGTGTCCTCCACACTCGGCTCGCCGACGAACACCTTCTGGAAGCGGCGCTCCAGCGCGGCATCCTTCTCGACGTACTTGCGGTACTCGTCGAGCGTGGTGGCACCGATGCAGTGCAGCTCGCCGCGGGCCAGCGCGGGCTTGAGCATGTTGCCGGCGTCCATCGAGCCTTCCGCCTTGCCGGCGCCGACCATCGTGTGCAGCTCGTCGATGAACAGGATCACCTGCCCCTCGTTCTTGGCGAGGTCATTCAGCACGGCCTTCAGGCGCTCCTCGAACTCGCCGCGGAACTTCGCACCGGCAATGAGCGCGCCCATGTCGAGCGAGAGCACGCGCTTGCCGCGCAGACCTTCGGGCACCTCGCCGTTGATGATCCGTTGCGCAAGGCCTTCGACGATGGCGGTCTTGCCGACGCCGGGCTCGCCGATCAGCACCGGGTTGTTCTTGGTGCGCCGCTGCAGCACCTGGATGGTGCGGCGGATCTCCTCGTCGCGGCCGATCACCGGATCGAGCTTGCTGCTCTCGGCCCGAGCGGTGAGGTCGATGCAGTACTTCTCCAGCGCCTGGCGCTGATCCTCGGCGTTCTCGCTCTGCACCTTCTCGCCGCCGCGCATCTTCTGGATCGCCGCCTCGAGCTTCGCCTTGTCGAATCCGGCCGACTTCAGCAGCTTGCCGGCCTCGCCGCTGTCCTCGACGCAGGCGAGCAGGAACAGCTCGCTGGCGATGAAGGCATCGCCGCGCTGAGCGGCCAGCTTGTCGGTGACGTTGAGCAGGCGCGCCAGCTCGTTGCCGAGGTTCACCTGGCCGGCCTGGCCGGTCACTTTCGGCAGGCGATCGAGCGCTTCACCGACCTTTTCGCGGAGAAGCGGAACGTTGCCGCCGGCCTGCGCCAGCAGCGGGCGCGTGCCGCCGCCCTGCTGGTCCAGCAGCGCGACGAGCAGGTGCGCCGGTTCGATCAGGTTGTGGTCGCGCACGAGGGCCAGCGACTGCGCGTCCTGCAGGGCCTGGGCGAAGCGCGAGGTGAGCTTGTCCATCCGCATGGGTCGTCTCCGGGAAGGGGCGGCCCACGGTGCAGGCCGCGATGCCTTCCCAGATGCGGATGATGCCGGCGTGATTCAAGGCCCGTCCGCAGCCGGGGCGATCGCCAGCCGGCAGCGCCGGCTCACCGCCCCCGCCACAGCAGGCTGGCCATGCGACCGGTGCGGGCATCGCGCCGATGCGAGAAGAACGCATCCGCCTCGCCGATGGTGCAGCGCCCGCCGCCGTGCACGCGCATCACGTCGAGCGCCGCCAGCCGCCGCCGCGCCAGCGCGTACAGGTCGACACGCCAGTGGCCGGGACGCGTGGGCACGAATGCCATCGCCGCGCCGGCATCGCCATCGACGAAGGCCGCACGCACCTCCTCGCCCACTTCGTAGTTGGATGGCCCCGCCGCCGGCCCCAGCCAGGCGACGACGCGCTCGCCGGGCACGCGCATCGCCGCGACGGTGGCTTCGACCACGCCCGCCGCCAACCCGCGCCAGCCGGCGTGCGCCGCGCCGAGCACCGCGCCGTCATCGGCGCACAGCAGCACCGGCAGGCAGTCGGCGTGCAGCACGGTGAGCACCACCCCCGCACGCCGCGTCACCGCGGCGTCGGCTTCGGGCTCCTCGTCGTGCGCCGAGTCGGCATCGACCACGCGCCTGCCGTGCACCTGCTTCAGCCACAACGGCGCAGCGGGCAGATCGAGCGCCTCGCGCAGCGCCGCGCGATTCGCGATCACATGTTCGGCCGAATCACCGCTCGCCGTGCGATGGCCGCCGAGGTTCAACGTGTCGAACGGCGCTGGCGAAACGCCGAGTCCACGGCGCCGCGTCGAGCCACCGCGCACGGCCGCCGGCGCGGGCCAGTCGGCGGCGAGGAAGAACGGCGGCGTCGCGCTCATACCCGCGGGCTGCGGCGGGCCGGATCTCGCAGCGCCGCGAGGTCCGCGCTCACTTCAGCCCCTTCGCCGTCGCCTCCGCGGTGTCCGCGCGCAGTTGCACGAGCAGGGCCAGCATGTCGGCCGGCATGCCGGCCTCGAAGCGCAGGGTCTCACCACTGCCCGGATGCGCGAAGGCCAGCGATTCAGCGTGCAGGGCCTGACGCTTGAAGCCGCGCAGGCCCTCGACCAGCGCCTCGGTCGCACCCCTCGGCAGGCGCAGGTTGCCGCCGTAGAGCGGATCGCCCACCAGCGGGTGGCGCACATGCGCCAGATGCACGCGGATCTGGTGGGTGCGGCCGGTTTCCAACCGGCACTCCACCAGCGTGTGGCTGCGGAAACGCTCGCGCACGCGGTAGTGCGTGACCGCCTCGCGGCCCGATTCGTTCACCGCTTGCCGGATGCGATCGGTGGGATGGCGGCCGATCGGTGCGTTCACCGTGCCGCCGGCCACCATCGCGCCGCAGGCCACGGCGAGGTACTGGCGGTGCACGGTGCGGCCCGAGAGCTGCTCCACCAGCGCGGCGTGCGCGCGCAGCGTGCGCGCCACCACCATCAGGCCCGAGGTGTCCTTGTCGAGCCGATGGACGATGCCGGCGCGCGGCAGCTCGGCCAGCTTCGCATCGAGGTGCAGCAGCGCGTTCACCAGCGTGCCGCGCGGGTTGCCCGCCCCCGGATGCACCACCAGCCCGGCCGGCTTGTTGATGACGATCACCTCGTCGTCGGCGTGCAGCAGGTCGAGCGCGATGGCTTCCGGCTCGGCCGTGGTTTCGATCGAGGGCGTCACCCACACCGTCACCGTCTCGCCGCCGCGCAAGGCCTGCTTGGGCTTGGCTTCGGCGCCGTCGAGCAGGGCCTCGCCGGACTTGATCCAGGCGGTGAGGCGCGAGCGCGAGAAGTCGGGGAAGAGGTCGGCCAGCGCCTGATCGAAGCGGCGCCCGGCATGCTCCAGCGGCACCACGGCCTCCAGCAGCTCGCGCTCGTCGTCGGCGCGGCCATCGTCGGTGGAAGGCGAGGCGGTGGAGGCGGGGCTCATGGGCGGGGCGACTCGTTGGGGCGTGGGCACGGATTCAGGGCGGGATGCGGCATCCGGGCTATTATCCGCCCTCTCCCGCCCTGCCGGTGCCCGCTCCGTGTCGTCGATCTCCGCCCGCACCCCCTCGCCTTCCGCCCGACTCGCCCGCTTCGGCCTCATCGCGCTGCTGGCGCTGGGCCTGTCCGGCTGCCAGACGCTCGGCGGCTGGTTCGGCAACGAGGAACCCGAAACCGAAACGCTGCCGGTGGACGCGCTGTATGCCGAAGCCCGCGCCTCGCGCGATTCCGGCAACTACGCGCGCGCCGAGCTCTACCTCACGCGCCTGGTCGGCCGTTTCCCGTTCGGCCCTTACACCGAGCAGGCGCAGCTCGATCTCGCCTACGCCCACTACAAGCAGGGCGAGCACGAGGACGCCACCTCGGTGCTCGACCGCTTCATCCGCACCTACCCCACGCACCAGGCCATCGACTACGCGTTCTACCTGCGCGCGCTCAACGGCTTCGACCGCGACAGCTTCTTCCTGCAGCGGATCGCCCGCGCCGACATGTCGGCGCGCGACCTCACCCGCGTGCAGGCCAGCTTCGAGGCCTTCGCCGAGCTGCTGCGCCGCTACCCGAACAGCCGCTACGCCGCCGATTCGCGCCAGCGGATGGTCTACCTGCGCAACTTCCTCGCGCGCCACGAGATCAGCACCGGCCTGTTCTACCACCGCCGCGGCGCCTACGTGTCGGCGATCAACCGCGCCACCTTCTTGCTCGAGACCTATCCGCAGAGCGAGCACGAGGCCGATGCCGTCGCCCTCCTCGCCGTCAGCCATGCGGCACTCGGGCAGGACGACCTCGCCGCCGATGCCCGCCGCGTGCTCGAGATGAACTACCCCGACCACCCCGCTCTCGCCGGCAACTGGCCGCAGCGCGCGGGCCTGTGGGGCCAGCTCAACCCGTTCGGCGGTGGTCGCTGATCAATTTCGCCAGCCGTTCGTGATCGGGTAACGGCGCTCGCGGCCAAACGCGCGGCGCGAGAGCTTCGGGCCGGGTGCTGCCTGACGCCGCTTCCACTCGCTGATGCGCACCAGACGCAGCACCTGATCCACCGATTCCAGCGGAAACCCGCGCGCCAGCAGCGCGTCGCGGCCCTCGCGGCCTTCGATGTGCGCTTCGAGAATCGCGTCGAGCAGTTCGTAGGGCGGCAGCGAGTCCTGATCGGTCTGGTTCTCGCGAAGCTCCGCCGACGGCGGCCGCGTGATCACGGCTTCCGGGATCGCGTGCGGTGCGCCGGCCGGCTGCTGCGCATTGCGCCAGCGCGCCAACGCGAACACCTCCATCTTGTAGAGGTCCTTGATCGGCGCGTAGCCGCCGCACATGTCGCCGTAGATCGTCGCGTAGCCCACCGCGTACTCGCTCTTGTTGCCGGTGGTCAGCAGCAGGCCGCCGCGCTTGTTGGCCAGCGCCATCATCAAGGCACCGCGGCAGCGCGACTGCAGGTTCTCCTCCGTCACGTCCGGGACGAGACCGTCGAACAGGGGGCCAAGCGCCTTCAGAAAGCCCTCGAACGGCGCTTCGATGGCCACGGTTTCCAGCCGCACGCCCAAGGCCTGCGCCTGCTCGGCGGCAAGATCGTTCGAGAGATCGGAGGTGTAGCGCGAGGGCAGGCGCACTGCGGTGACGTTGGCCGCCCCCAGCGCATCCACCGCCATCGCCAGCACGAGGCCGGAATCGATACCGCCCGAAAGCCCCAGCCACGCCGTCTTGAAGCCGTTCTTGCCGCAGTAGTCGCGCAGTCCGCGCACCGCCGCGCGATAGGCCAGCGACTCGCGCGATTCATCCTCTTCCGCCGGCCAGAGCAGCGGCGCGAACTTGCC
>DMHI01000006.1:8960-9238 GCA_003449515.1 Lysobacteraceae bacterium
CCATCGGCATCAACCAGCACCGAGGCACCATCGAACACGATCTCGTCCTGCCCGCCGACGAGGTTCAGGTAGGCGATCGCCGCACCGGTCTCGCGCTGCCGCGTCGCCAGCAGCGCGTCGCGATCGGCCTGCTTGTCGCGCTCGAAGGGCGAGGCATTCGGCACCACCACCAGCCGCGCGCCGGCGGCCACCGTCGAGGCGATCGGCTCCGGGTGCCAGAGGTCTTCGCAGATCACGAGCCCCACCGGCACGCCCGCGACCTCGACCACGCAGTCCTC
>DMHI01000044.1 GCA_003449515.1 Lysobacteraceae bacterium
CGTGCGCGGCGAGGGCGAAGGCGTCGGACACGGCCTGCGCTTACGGCTGGATCGTGGCCGCGCCGGGCGACAGGCGCACTTGGCACGTGGTGTCGCCGGCAGCCGCAGCCGCCACGGCGATGCCTGCGCCAAGCAGATCGCCAGCGGCGGGCGTTGCCAGGGTGAAGGCGTTGGACCCCGGCCGGAAGTTGACGCGCTGGCCCACGGTGAAGGCCGTGCCCGCCGCCTTCGGCACCTGGAACACACCCTGCACGCGCACGGCGCAGGGCTGGCCGCTGAGGACGGTGCTGAGCGGGACGGCAGCGAGCGCACCGACCGCGATCGGCGTGCCGCTGGTGAGGTTGGCAGCGGCAACGATGTCGAGCGTGTCGCCCGGCTGCAGGAAATTGTTGGCCATGGGTGTCTCCTTGATCGAGGGCGCAACGCCGGCGGCCTGCCGGCGTCACGCGAGGGGCTTAGGCCGTCTGGCCGCGCACGATGCCGCGCCAGTCGATGGCCGCGACACCGAAGTCGAGGCGCGCCTTCCAGCGCGCACCGTCAACGTCGAAGCCGTTTTCCAGCTCGAGGTACGGCGCATCGTTGCCGTCGAGGAAGGCCACCTCGAACACCGGCGCTTCCGCCGGCGCGCTGATGGCGTACCAGCGGTTGTCGCTGCCGAGCAGGCGCGGCGTGTCGACGATGTCCGCGAAGATGCGGGCGACCATGTTGGCGCGCTGCAGCTTGTTGTCGCGGTCGGGGTCGAACTGGCTGTCGTTGATGACGCGGGCGGTGCCGCCCAGCTCCACCGGGCCCAGCCAGATCGACGGGCGCAGATCGAGGAACTCCGCGCCGGTGAAGTCGGTCTGGCGCGCCATCAGCGTGCGGGCGTTGTCGACGGCCGTCACCGTCAGCGCCTGCGTGGTGCCGATGTTGTTGTGCGTGGCGTGGAACAGCGGCTGGCCATCCTGCATCGTCGGGCCGTTGCCGCTGTTGGAGCGCAGCAGTGCGTACACATCGGCCTCGATGGTGCGGCGTGCGGCGCGCCCGAACGCGGTAGCGAGGCCGAGGAACGCGCCGAGGTCATCGTTGATGATGGCCTGCCGCGACAGGTTGATGATGTTGCCCTTCGTCGTCGCGCGGATGCGCGAGCGGTCAGCGTCCGGGATCGGGCGGTTGCGAAACTCGCCGGCCTCGGTGAGGTCCTGCAGGTTCTGCAAGCTGCCCACGCGGTAGCGCGGGTGGTCGCGGAAGTCGGCCACCGAGCCGGTGGCGCACCAGCGCGACCAGGTGTCCGCAGCCGCGGCATACGCCGCCTGCAGGGTCTTCTGCATGGCGTTTTCCAGCAAAATCGGGAAATCGCTGCTGGTCTGGGTGAACGCGCGGCCCACCAGGTCCATGCGGCTCATGCCGTCGGTGCGGGTGCCGGCCTGCTCGAGGCAGCGGCGCGCGATGTCGACGAGCGACAGGCCGCGGAACGGGTTGCCCTGCTCCACGCGGACGACCTTGCCGTCGTCGCCCACCACGCTCTGGCGCGCCATCAGCGCCTGCACAGCAGCGGCGCGGTGCTTTTCCACCTGGTCGACGCCCGCGCTCACGCGGTTGAAGCTGCCACCGGCGGCGGCGTCGCGCTTGGCCAGCTCGTCGAGCACCGTGGCGCGCACCTGCTCGATGCTGCTGCCGGCGCGAATCCACTCGGCGGCTTTGTCGGTCATGCCGTGGCGCTGCGCCAGTGCGGTGATGTCGGCCGCGCGGGCCAGCGCGGCGCGCTCGGCGGTGGCGACATCCGTGGTGGTGGCCGGAGCGGCGCCGTTGCCGGCGGCGTTGGCCGTGTCGGCGCCGTTCGGCGCGTCGTTCTCGTCCATCTGGTTTTCCTCGCAGTTGCGCGCATGTGCGCTGACGAACTCGCAGGGGGTGCCCTGCGAGGCATTCGGGGTGTTGGGGTTGGCACCGGGAGCGCCGCGCGTGGCCGCGCCGGCGTCGGCCGGCACGGTGACAAAGCTCAGCTCCATCGGCGTCCAGCGCGTGGCGCGGTAGGTGGGCAGCTTGTTGCCGGCGTCGCGCGTGATTTCGTAGGTCTGCACGCTGTAGCCCACACTGATATTGCGGATGATGCCGTCGCGGATGTCTTGCACGATGCCGGCGACATCCTCGCGGCCGCTGAGGCGGATCAGGGCGCGGCCGACGTTGCCGTCGAGCCAGGCGCGCTCGACCACGCCGATCTGGTCGTCGAGCGACCAGGTGCCGTGCGAGTTCAGGACCGGCGCGGCGCCGCTGGCCAAGCGCGACATGTCGATGGCCGAGGTGCTCACCCCAAGCTCCTCGTTGTAGTACTCGCCGGTGTTGTGGTCGTAGCGCACGACAACGGCACCGGCTGTCCAGACCACCTCGACGGTGCGGGATTCGGCGATAAACGTGGCCGGCTGCAGCGTGGCGAGCCGGATCTGCTGTGCGAGCAGGCGCGTGGGGTTCTTCATGCCAGTCACGCTACGGCGGCCGGCGCGGACATTTCAGTTCAAATGTCCGCTCTTGTTGCGGCGCGACTCGGCGGGCTACAGCGCCTCGGTGAGCAGCAGTGCTTCGAGGTCTTGCGCGTCGGCCTGCGCCGCTGGCGAGGGCCACATGGGGCGCGGGCGGCGAGTGCGCCCGCCACCGCTGCGCGGCGCGTCGTCGGCCGGTGCGGCCACACCCGCGAGTCCCTGCAGCGCGATCGGCAGCGGCCCGAGCAGCAGGCCCTGGAGCGCGATGCCGAGCGCGGTGGGGCTCACTGCACCCGCACCGTGGTTGTGCCGCCCGCCGAATCGATGACCTGCACCAACGATCCGGCAGTGCGATGCGTGGTGGTGACCACCAGCGGCGCGGTGATGCCATGCAAGGCGGCCAGCAGCTCGATCATCGCGCCGGGGCTGGTGTGCAGCGTGTCGCCGCGCCCGGTGGTGGTGATCGTGACCGTGCCAGCCAGGTCTTCCACGCCCTGCACCAGGTCGCCGGCGGCCCGGCGGGTTGCGGAGACGCTGAGTGGCTGCAGCAGTCCGTGCAACTGCGCCACCTGCTGCAGCAGCAGGGCCTGACTGGCCGTGATGCTGAGGCTGATTGTGCCCACGGTGCCGGCGATGGCGGCGGTGTCG
>DMHI01000207.1 GCA_003449515.1 Lysobacteraceae bacterium
CCTGGACGCGGCAGCGCATCGATCTCTGGTCGGCCGACGCCGTTGGACCGACGTCAGGGGCACCGATCCTCGACCTGCATTTCCTCGATGCCCAGAACGGTTTCGCCATCGGTGCCTTCAGCCTGATGCTGCGCACCCGCGATGGCGGTGCCAGCTGGGAGACGGTCACGCTGCCGAAGCCGGAGCCGGATGCCCCGGTCGAGGAAGACCGCGGCGATGGCCTCGATTGGACCTTCAGTGCCGACGACCTCGAACTCGACGGCGCGGTCGATCCGCACCTCAATGCCATCGCCTCGACCCCCGACGGGGCGTTGTTCATCGCCGGCGAGCGCGGCGCGATGTTCCGCTCGCTCGATGGCGGCGAGCAGTGGGAGCGCCTCGACTTCCCCTACGACGGCTCGATGTTCGGGCTGCTGACCTGGGGCCCCGGCCATGTGCTCGCCTACGGCCTGCGTGGGCATGCTTTCGAGAGCCTCGATGCCGGCGCCACCTGGTCGCAGCTCGATACCGGCACCGAAGGGGCCTTGCAGGGCGGTGTCGCTCTGGAGCGGGGCGGTCTGGTGCTGGTCGGCAACGAGGGGCTTGTGCTGCGCCGCGACGACGCCGCCTCGGCGCTGCGTCGCGACATCCACCAGACCGAGCGCGGGGAGACCCCGATGCTCACCTCGGTCCTGCCGCTCGACGGCCGGCTGCTGCTGATTGGCGAAAAGGGAGTGGTCGGACATGACTTCTGATCCGCGTCTCCCACAGGGAGTCTTCCACCGCAGCGCCGACCGCTTCGTGTTCGGCTTCCGGCCGGCGATGCTGGTGCTGATCGCGCTGGTCACCGTGGCGATGGCCTTCTTCGCCAGCCAGCTCCGTGTCGATGCCGGATTCAAGAAGCAGATTCCGCTCGAACACGAGTACATGCAGACCTACCTCGACTACGAGCAGGAGTTCGGCGGTGCCAACCGCGTGCTCATCGCCGTGGTCGCGAAGGACGGCAACATCCTCAGCCAGCGCTTCATGCAGACGCTGGAGAAGGTGACGCGCGATGTGATGGCGATCGAGGAGACCGACGACGCCCGCGTGCGTTCGCTGTTCACCCCGAATGTGCGCTTTGTCGAGGTGGTCGAGGACGGCTTCGCTGGCGGCAACGTCATCCCCGACACCTTCACGCCCAACGTCGAGGGCTTCGTCGCCAACGAGGGCGACTTCGAGACCATCCGCTCCAACATCGTCAAGGCCAATATCGTCGGCCGGCTGGTGGCGAAGGACTTCAGCGGCGCGATGGTCTGGGCCGAACTGGTACCGGAAACCGACGACCGGCGCATCGACTACCAGCGCATCGCCGCCGACCTCGAGGCCATCCGGGCCGTCTACGAGGACGAGCACCACACCGTCCACATCATCGGATTCGCCAAGGTGGTGGGTGACATCGCCGACGGTGCGCGCTCGGTGGTGATGTTCTTCGGCGTCGCCGTGCTGATGACGCTGGTGCTGCTCACGGTGTACTCGGGCTCGATCAAGCTCGCTTTCATCGGCGTGGCCACGGCGCTGATCACGGTGGTCTGGACCATGGGCACGTTGCGTCTGGTGGGCTTCGGTATCGATCCGATGAACATCCTGACGCCGTTCCTGGTGTTCGCCATCGGCGTCAGCCACGGCGTGCAGATGATCAACGGCTGGGTCAACGAGCGGCTGTTCGGCGGCGAGATCATCGATGCCGCCAGTGCCGGGCAGGGCTTCGCGCCGCTCGACGCCGCGCGCCGGGCGTTCGCGAAACTGCTGGTTCCCGGCTCGGTGGCGCTGGCCTCGGACGTGGCCGGCTTCCTCACCATCCTGCTGATCCCCATCCAGATCATCCGCGAACTGGCGATCACCGCCTCGATCGGCGTCGGCCTGGTCATCCTGACCAACCTCGTGCTGCTGCCGATCCTGCTTTCCTACGTCGACTACCGCGATGCGGCGCGCACCCGGGCGGCGAAGATCGCCAAGATCGACCGCTTCGACGGCCTCTGGCGTTCGTTCACCGCGCTGACGCGTCCGGGCCCGTCGCTGGCGATCATCGCGGTCGCGCTCGGCCTCGGCGTGTTCGGCTACATCGAGGGCCGCGGCCTGCAGGTGGGCGACAGCGAGGCCGGCGTGCCCGAGCTGCGGCCGGAGGCGCGTTTCAACCAGGATGCACGGCTGATCTCCGAACGCTTCGCACTGGGCGTCGATGCCATCACCATCGTGGTCGAGGCGAGGCCCGATGCCTGCACCCTCAGCTATCCCACGATGGAGCTGATCGACCGCTTCTCGTGGCACCTGCAGAACGTCGAGGGCGTGCAGCAGGTGGTGTCGATGCCGACGGCCTCGAAGATCGTTACCGCCGGCTGGAACGAGGGCCTGCCGCGCTGGCGGGAGATCCCGCGCAATCCCGACGACCTGCGCGTGGCCACCCAGGGTTTCGAGACCGACACCGGCCTGCTCAACGCCGACTGCTCGGCGATGGCGGTCACGGCCTTCCTCGCCGATCACAAGGCCACCACGATCGATCGCGTCGTCGACGCGGTGAAGACCTTCCGCGAGGAGAACGACGCCTTCGCCGGTCCCGGTGTGAACCTGCGGCTGGTGCTGGCCGAGCAGCAGGCTGCCGCCGAGGCCGCCGGCGAGGAGTTCCAGAGCGACCAGGTCAACCTGCGTCTGGCCACCGGCAGCGCCGGCGTGATGGCCGCGGTCAACGACCGCGTGCGCGAGGCGCAGGTGCCGATGATGCTCTACGTCTACGCCGCGGTACTGCTGCTCTGCCTGCTCACCTACCGATCGGTCGGCGCCACCTTGGCCATCGCGTTCCCGCTGGTGCTGGTGTCGCTGCTGGCCAACGCGTTGATGGCGCACCTCGGCATCGGGCTCAAGGTCAACACGCTGCCGGTGGCGGCGCTCGGTGTGGGCATCGGCGTCGATTACGCCATCTACATCTACAGCCGGATGCGCGAGTTCCTCGACCGTGGCCACTCGCTGGAGGATGCCTACTTCCGTGCGCTGAAGCTCACCGGCGCGGCGGTGCTGTTCACCGGCATCACCCTGGCCTTGGGCGTCTGCACCTGGATCTTCTCGGCGCTGAAGTTCCAGGCCGACATGGGCGTGCTGCTGAGCTTCTTCTTCCTGATGAACATGCTCGGCGCCGTGCTGCTGCTGCCGGCGGTGCTGCGCTGGGTGCACCGCGACAAGCCGCGGACGGCCTGACCGCCCGCGGAATCGACGACGAAGGGGCCGGCGCGGCCCCTTCGTCGTTCCTGGCCTCCGGGCTGGAGGCCCTCAGGCCGAACGACGTGCCGCGCGCTGCTTCTGCCAGCCGCGCAGGGCGATCACCAGCACGCCGCCCAGCACCATTGCGCCGCCGATCCACAGCTTCGGCCCGGGACGATCACCCCAGAACAGGATGCCGAGCGCCACCGCGAACAGCGGGGCGAGCAGCAGCCACGGCGTCACCTGCGCCACCGGGTGGCGCTGCACCAGCACGTAGTACAGCCCGTGACCGAGCAGCGACGACACCAGGGCGGAATAGGCCACACCGCTCCAGCCGATCCAGCTGCCGCCGGTGAGCGTCTCCGTCAGCGGCCCTTCGATGACGAACGACAGCGCCAGCAGTGGCCCCACGCTGATCAGCGCCAGCCAGCCCTGCTGGCTCCACGGTGTCTGGCCCTGCAAGCCGCGCATCATCACTGTGGCGAGGGCCATGAAGCCCGCCGAGCACAGCATCAGCAGCAGCGAGGCCGGACGATCGAGCACCAGCGGGTCGAAGCCGAGCACCAGCACACCGCCGAAGCTCACTGCGATGGCGAGCCCGGTACGCCAGGCGAAGCGTTCGCCAAGCAGCCACCACGCCAGCAGGGCCGCCATCGGCACGTAGCTCTGCATCACGATGGCCACCGAGGACAGATCGCCGGCGAGTTTCAGCGCCCAGAAACTCAGGCCGAAATGCACCACCCCGAGCCCGATGCTGATGCCGAGCAGGCGCGGCCACTGGCCCGGTGCCGGCGCTTTCAGGAACGGCCACAGCAGCGCGGCGAGCAGGGCCATGCGCAGGCCGGTGAACAGCAGGGGCGGGAACTCCTGCAGCGCATAGGCGGAAGTGAGGAAATTGATCGCCCAGACAACGCAGACGATGAGCAGCAGCCCGATGTCGCGGGCGGGCAGCGCGTTCAATAGGCGATGCCGAGGCGGCGGTAGAGCTTCGAGAGCGTCCACGCCGGGCCGACCAGCAGGTAGACGAGGTCGGCGAAGAAGCTGGGCCGCTTGCCTTCGATGTGATGGCCGATGAACTGCCCGACCCACGCCGCGACGAACACGACCACGGCGGTGATCAGCAGCCCGCGCATGCCGATGGCGTTGGCGACGGCCCAGCAGAGCGCGCCGGCGACGACGAAGGCGACGGCGGCGCCAAGACCCAGCGGCCGCGAGCCGCGGAAATACCACGCCGCGAGTGCCGCCATCGTCAGGCCAGCGAAGGCACCGGGCTGGAACCACGTCCCCGGCACCGGGATCGTCCAGATCATCGCGATGATCGACCAGAGGATGGCCGGCACGCAGACGAGGTGGATGGTCTGGTTGATGGCGTTCTCGTGGTCGCGGCTGTAGTTCTCGAGAAGCGTATGCAGTCGGCTCATTGAAGTCTCCTGGCGACGCGATCCGGCCCCGGTGCAGCGGCCCGCGTCAGTCGATGGTGATTCCGGCGAGACGCTGCAGCGCCTCGGCGTACTTCGCTCGCGTCACCGCGATCACTTCCGGCGGCAGCGAGGGCCCCGGCGCGGTCCTGTTCCAGCCGAGCGCGTCGAGATGATCGCGCACGTACTGCTTGTCGTAGCTGGGTGGGCTGATGCCGACGGCGTAGGTGTCGACCGGCCAGAAACGCGAGGAATCCGGCGTCAGCATCTCGTCCATCACCACCAGCCTGCCGTCGGTATCGAGGCCGAATTCCAGCTTGGTGTCGGCAATGATGATCCCGCGCTCCGCCGCGAAGGCTGCCGCGAAGCGGTAGATCGCCAGCGTCGCGGCGCGGACTTTTTCCGCCAGCTCACCGCCGATCGCCGCGACAACCGCGTCGAAGCTCACGTTCTCGTCGTGGTCGCCGACCGCGGCCTTGGTGCTCGGGGTGAAGATCGGTTCGGGCAATCGCTCGGCCTGGCGCAGCCCGCCGGGAAGCGCGACGCCACAGACCGTGCCGCTGCGCTGGTAGTCCTTCCAGCCGCTGCCGATCAGGTAGCCGCGGGCGATGGCCTCGACCGGCAGCGGTTTGAGCGCCTTCGTCACCACCGCGCGCCTCGCGTACAGCGCCGCATCGGTGCCCGGCGGCAGCACCGAGGCGACGTCGGTGCCGGTGAGGTGATTCGGCATCAGGTGCGCGGTGCGGCTGAACCAGAAGTTCGAGATCTGGCACAGCATCTCGCCCTTGCCGGGGATCGGGTCGGGGAGGACCACATCGAAGGCCGAGAGCCGGTCGCTGGCGACCATCAGCAGGCGCTTGCCGCCGTCCGCAGCGGGTGGCAGATCGTAGACATCGCGCACCTTGCCGCGATGGCGCAGTGGCAGGGCGAGGTTCGAGGTGTGCAGGGTGGTGGACACGGGCGCGATGTGGCGGAGGCTGATGACGATTGTAGCGGCAGCGACGACGTGGCCTTCCCGTCCGCGCGCTAGACTTCCCGTCCATGAAAGCACTCGCCCTTGCCCTCGCCATCGCTGGCGCCAGCCTTGGTCTTTCGGCGCTGGCCCAGACCAGCCCGCCGGCCGGTTCGCCACGCCTGCCGGCCGCCGCCGCGTCGCCGGCGCCCGAGCCGGCCCAACTGGGTCTGTGCGTGGCCTGCCACGGCAAGAACGGCGCGCCGCTGCAGCCCGGCACGCCGCACATCGGTGGCCAGAGCGAGGCCTACCTGATGCAGGCACTCCGTGCCTACCGCGACGGCAGCCGCCGCGCCGTGGCGATGAATGCGATCAGCAATGCGCTGCAGCCGCGCGATATCGAGGAGCTCGCGCGCTGGTATGCGGCACAGCCGGGTCCGGCCGCGAGGCGCTGACATGCGCTGGTACGGCACCGTGCTGGGGGTGATCGCGGGTTGGCTGCTGTTCCGCGGCCATCCGGGTGGCGCCGTCATCGGCGGCCTGATCGGTCTCGCCTTCGATCGCGGCTGGTTCCGGCGGAGTGGCCCCGATCCGTACATGGTGCTCAATGTGAACCCGAGTGCCGATGACGAAACCATCCGTCGCGCCTGGCAGCGGCTGGTCTCGCAGTACCACCCCGACAGGCTCGAGGGTGCTGCGCCTGAACTCAGGTCGCAGGCCGACAAAAGGCTGCGCGAAATCAACCGCGCCTACGACCTGATCCAGCAGCGCCGCCGTCGTTGAGACCCCGCCATGTCGAACTGCGTCATCGCCCCCAGCATCCTCTCCGCGGATTTCGCCCGCTTGGGCGACGAGGTCAATGCCGTGCTGAAGGCCGGTGCCGACTGGGTGCACTTCGATGTGATGGACAACCACTACGTGCCGAACCTCACCATCGGCCCGCTGGTCTGCGAGGCGCTGCGCAGGCACGGCATCACCGCGCCGATCGACGTGCACCTGATGGTGGAGCCGGTCGACCGCATCGTCCCGGATTTCGCCAAGGCCGGCGCCTCGGTCATCAGCTTCCACCCGGAAGCCAGCCGCCATGTCGATCGCACGATCCAGCTGATCACGTCGCAGGGCTGCCAGGCCGGCCTGGTGCTGAACCCGGCCACGCCGATCGAGGTGCTCGACTACACGCTGGAGAACCTCGACCTGGTGCTGGTGATGAGCGTGAACCCCGGCTTCGGCGGCCAGGGCTTCATCGAGTCATCGCTGCGCAAGATCGAGGCCATCCGCCGCCGCATCGATTCAAGCGGCAAGGCCATCCGTCTCGAAGTGGACGGCGGCGTCAAGGCCGACAACATCGGCCGCATCGCCGCCGCGGGTGCCAATACCTTCGTCGCCGGCTCGGCCATCTTCAATGCACCGGATTACGCCGCCGTCATCGCCAGGATGCGCGCCGAAGTGGCTGCCGCCGGCGGTTGAGCCGAAGCATCGGGGCGATCCGCAGACGGCGGATGGCGGACTGCGGGCAGGCCCTGCCGGCTGGCGATCCCGCGGCTAGACTGGCCGCCATGACCCACGCCATCGCCATCGTCGAAGACGAGCCCGCCATCCGCGACAACTACACCGAGGCCCTGCGCAAGCACGGCTTCGTCGTGCAGGCCTACGCGTCGCGTGCCGAGGCGCGCAGTGCCTTCGCCGCCAAACTGCCCGATCTGGTGATGATCGACGTCGGCCTGGGCGACGAACTCGAAGGCGGCTACGCGCTGTGCCGCGAATTGCGCACGCGCTCCTCGAGCCTGCCGATCCTGTTCCTGACCGCGCGCGACTCCGAGCTCGACGTGATTTCCGGCCTGCGCCTCGGTGCCGACGATTACCTCAGCAAGAGCGTCTCGCTGCCGCAGATCACCGCGCGCATCCACGCCCTGCTGCGCCGCGTGGAGGCGCTGCGGGCGCCGGCCGCCCGCGATTCGATCATCAGCCTGCGCGGCCTCAAGCTCGAGTTCGAGCGCATGCAGGTGAGCTGGAACGGCGAGGCGGTGCCGCTGACCGTCACCGAGTTCTGGATCGTGCACGCGCTGGTGCGCCACCCCGGCCACGTCAAGAACCGCGAGCAGCTGATGCGCGAGGCCCAGGTCGTGGTCGACGATGCCACCGTGACCTCGCACATCAAGCGCATCCGCCGCAAGTTCCAGGCCATCGACCCGCAGTTCGACGAGGTCGACACCGTGCACGGCGCCGGCTACCGCTGGCGGCCGTGAGCGAAGCGCACGTCAGCACCGGAATGCGCGAGAACTTCCGCGTCCAGACCGCGCGCGCACGATGACCCTCCGCCGCCAGCTGCTGCTGCTCGCGCTGATCGCGCTGGTACTGCCGTGGGCGGCGTGGCAGGCGCTGGTGCAGATGGAATCGCTGCTGCGCCAGGGCCAGCAGCAGGCGCTCGAAGCCTCGGCCGAGGCACTGGCGCGCAGCCTGGCGCTGCGTCCGGCACTGCTGCCGCCGGCGCAGCCGGCCCTGCGGCTGCACGAGTTGACGACGGCGCCGCGACTCGACGGCGACCTTGTCGATTGGGGCGCGATCGCCCAGCCACTCGAGGCCGATGCCGGTGCGCCGGCACTGCGCTTCGCCATCGCGCACTACAACGATCGCCGGTTGATCGCGATCGCCGTCGATGACACGACGCCCGTGCGTGGTGAAGCGCACTGGCCCGGCGAGCTGGCCATCGACGCCGTCGTCATCGAGCTCGACACCAGCCTCGGGTCGATGCCGCTCAAGGTCGCGGCGCGTGCCGATGGGCCGATCCGCGCTGCCGCGCCCGACGGCAGTGCCGCCGCCGTGCTGGCCGAAGGCGGCTGGCGGGTCACGCCCCGCGGCTACGCGATCGAACTGGCGCTGCCGCAGGGCCTCACGGTGACTGCGTTGCGCCTCACCCAGCGCGATGCCGACGCCAGCGGAGGGGTGCGCGCGGCGGCCACGGCGCGCTTCCGGCTGTATCGCGCCGCGCCGGGATTGCCGGGCGAACTCGCGGCGCTGCTGCCCGCCGACGTGAAGGCCGTCGTCGTCGATGCGCGCGGCTGGACGCTGGCCCGCCACGGCGCGCTGCGTGCCGATGCGGCGGACGATGTGTTGTCGTGGCGGCGCGTGCTGTACCGCTGGATGCTCGACGCTGCGACCCGGGAGGTTTTCGTGCCGGATGCGTCGGCCCTGCGCGATGATCGCCCGGAGCGTCTCGCCGCATCGGAGGGCGATGCCGGATCGCGCTGGCGGCGCGATGCGCAAGGCACGCGATTGATCCTCAGCAGCGCGGTGCCTGTGCGCGTCGACGGCGAGGTGCGCGCGGTACTGCTGCTGGAGCGCAGCAATGCCGAAGCCCTGCTGCTCGCCGATCGCGCCGCTGCCCACCTGCTCGGCCTGACGCTGCTCGCCTTTCTCGCCTCGGGTGGCGTGGCTTTCCTGTTCGCCACCCGGCTGTCGCAGCGGATCCGCCGTTTGCGCGACGCCGCCGAACAGGCGCTGGACCGCAGTGGCGAGGTGCGGCGCTTCGACGTCTCGACCGCCGGCGACGAGATCGGCGACCTGTCGCGCAGCTTCTCTTCGCTGCTGGACGAAATCGCCGCCTACACCCGCTACCTGCGCTCGCTGGCCAGCACGCTCTCGCACGAGTTGCAAACGCCCCTGGCCATCGTCCGCAGCTCGCTCGACAACCTCGACCTCGAAGCCCTTCCGGCCGATGCACGGCCCTACCTTGCGCGCGCCCGCGACGGCGTCGAGCGCATGGGCCTGCTGGTACGCACGATGAGCGAAGCCACGCGCATCGAACACGCGATCAGCGCCGCCGAGCACGAGGCGTTCGATCTCGCCAGGCTGCTGGCCGACGTGGGCGAGGGCTACCGCGACGTGCTGGCACCGCGCCGCCTGCGCATCGATGGCGTTGATTCGCCATGTCCGTACACCGGCGCGCCCGAGCTGCTGGTGCAGGCGCTCGACAAGCTCATCGACAACGCCCGTGGCTTCACGCCGGAGGATGGCGCGGTGGGCATCGCGCTGAAGCGTTCGGGCCGCGAGCTGCTGATCGAGGTATCGAACACCGGGCCAAGCCTGCCCGAGGCGATGCGGCATCGGCTGTTCGATTCGCTGGTGTCGATGCGCGAACGCCCGCGCGGCACGGATGGCGCGGTGCACCTCGGCTTCGGCCTGAACGTTGTCAGGCTGGTGGCGATGGCGCACGGCGGCAGCGCCGAGGCCGACAACCTCGCCGACGGCAGCGGCGTGGTGTTCCGCCTGCGCTTGGCGCTGCGCTGAAGGCCTGCGGCACGCCTTCGCGAGGTTGGGGCCCTCCGTGGCCCCCGTTTCTTCCCTGACGATGCCGGTGCAGTGTGACCGCGCCCTGTGACAGTTGATCGGCGCCGCGGCTCGGGCCAGCGGCGCTGGCATACTGCGGGGCCCTCACGCTGCGGCTCGCGCCGCCCTGCACGCACCGATGAACGCTGCTGATTTCGCAGGCCTCGCCGCTGCCGGCCACAACCGCATCCCGGTGGTGCGCGAGGTGCTCTCCGACCTCGACACGCCGTTGTCGGTGTACCTCAAGCTGGTCGACGGCCCGAACGCCTACCTGTTCGAGTCGGTCGAAGGCGGCGAGAACTGGGGCCGCTACAGCATCATCGGCCTGCCGGCGCGGCGCACCTGGTCGGTGCACGGCCACACGCTGAGCACGCGCGAGTTCGGCGAAGTGATCGAGACGCGCGAACTGGCCGACCCGCTGGGCGAAGTGGAGCGCCTGCGCGCCGCATACTCGGTGCCGCGCATCGACGACCTGCCGGGTTTCACCGGCGGCCTCGTCGGCTGGTTCGGCTTCGAGTGCATCGGTTACATCGAGCCGAAGCTCGCAAAGCCCGTGGCACCCGACCACCTCGGCACGCCCGAGATCTTCCTGATGCTCAGCGAAGAGCTGGCGGTGTTCGACAACCTGAAGGGCAAGCTGTACCTGATCGTGCACGCCAACCCGGCCGAGCCGCAGGCGCTGGCCCGCGCGCAGGCACGACTCGATTCGTTGACGCATCGGCTGCGCCACGCCGGCGCGAGCTATCCCGACGTGCTCGATGCCGGAGTGGTCGACGAATCGCACTTTGTCTCCAGCTTCAGCAAGGACGGCTTCAAGGCCGCGGTGCTGAAGGCCAAGGACTACATCGCCGCCGGTGACGCTTTCCAGGTGGTGCTGAGCCAGCGCCTGTCGGTGCCGTTCAAGGCGCGGCCAGTCGACGTCTACCGCGCGCTGCGCGCGTTGAACCCCTCGCCCTACATGTACTTCCTCGACACCGGCGCGCTGCAGGTGGTCGGCTCGTCGCCGGAGATCCTGGTGCGCCAGCAGCAGGGCATGGTGACGGTGCGCCCGATCGCCGGCACGCGGCCGCGAGGCGTCACGCCCGACGCCGACAAGGCGCTGGAAGCCGAACTGCTCAGTGATCCGAAAGAGCGCGCCGAGCACCTGATGCTGATCGACCTCGGCCGCAACGACGCGGGCCGCGTCAGTGAGGCCGGCAGCGTGCGCGTGCCCGAGCAGTTCGTCATCGAGCGCTACAGCCACGTCATGCACATCGTTTCGGAAGTGCAGGGGACGCTGAAGGCGGGCTTGAGCTATGCCGATGTGCTGAAGGCGACCTTCCCCGCCGGCACCGTGAGCGGCGCGCCGAAGATCCGCGCGCTCGAGATCATCCGCGAGCTGGAACCGCACCAGCGCAACCTCTACGCCGGCGCGGTGGGTTACGTGAACTGGTGGGGCGATGCCGACACCGCCATCGCCATCCGCACCGCTGTCATCACCAGCGGCCACCTGCACGTGCAGGCCGGTGCCGGCATCGTCTACGACTCCGACCCCGAGAAAGAGTGGGAGGAGACGATGAGCAAGAGCCGCGCCCTGTTCCGCGCGGTGGCGCAGGCGGCGCGGGGGCTGTAGCTGCTCGTTAGGAATTGGCGTTCCGCGACGGATTCGCGTGTCGCTATGGTCGGGGTGATCGGCTTCCGTTTGAGCGAGTGGTCAGGCAATCCGCACTGTCCTGCATGAATCTGACTTGCCGTTCCTACAATCCGGCGGAGTACCTCGGTGATCTGAGCGCTACTTGCCTTTTGCCTGTTCAATACGAAGGCTCGGGTCTGACTCGTGTTCTTCGATGATCTCGTTGTAGGTGTCGATGATCCGAAGAATGGTCTCAGTCCTTCCTTCTGCCCGGAACTGACCAATCTCGAACACGTTGGTCGCGACAAACTGCTCGAATTCGATCACGTCAACTCGATCTGAAATGGCGGCGTTGTCCAGCAGGCCCTCGGCCATGGTCACGCCGCGTGGCAAGGTGATGATGAGGGGGCGCTTGCTGTGTGCGAGGTTTTCTTGGCATTTCTGGATGAGGGCTTCCGAAGGGGATGTTGTGACATGAACGGCGACGTCTCCAATGTCGAAGTCTCCATGCCGTCCGGGCCTCTGGTCACTCGCATTCGCAGAGTTGTGTTGCAGTGTTTCGGTATCGCCAAGGCAGACAGTCAATTTGGCACCGACAAGGTGCTGCATCATTGTGCCGACATACCTCGTGCCTGAGGAATCCTTCTGGCGGTTGAATGCTTGTCCGAGAAGCTGACGCACTGCGGCGCGAACGCTCCAAGAGGTGTCCAATTTCAGTACGAAAGGCTTGCCGGCGAAGAAATCTCGTACTTTTTGGACCCAGAAGTATTCCGCTGACTCAAGGTCAACGTGATGCCCGGCATCACGGCGTCCGTTGATGAACTCGACGTATGCTCGCATCCTCGCGATGCTGCCGCGGCTAGTTCTTCCTCCTTCTTCGGCGAGAACTCGCGTTATGCCATGCCGTTCTCTGCCGAGAATCGCTTGCACTGCCCCTCTTCCAAGTCCGAGAACCTGTCCTCCTTGGTCGGTTAGAAGGCTGTTCGGGTCAATAGGATGTTTGAGCGTCTTCACAGTTTCGTTGATGACTAGTGCAACGCACAGTGGCCCCTTGCTGCTTGTAAAACTGTTTGCCTTGGCGAAGTCCGCGAGGGACTTCTGCCACTCAGCTTCGGCTTCAGCAGTTGGGGTTGAGATTTTCATTTGTTGGCATCCAAGATCGACTCGAGAACATGCTTCGCGAGGTGCGCCACAACTGGGACTGCAACTCCGTCGCCAGCTACGTGATACGCGTCGTTGTAGTTCCTCGGCAGGATGTATGTGTCCGGGAGACCCATCAGTCTGGCCGCTTCGCGTGGTGAAAGGAGTCGGGATCGGACCGTCGCGCCTTCCACAACTAGGATGATCTGACGGCTCGAACCTCCAGCCGGTGTTCGTAGGCAGCCTGCGATGGAGTCGAACCTGACTTCAGCTCGCTGTGCCTTGACTCCGAACTCGTCGGCTCGGGTTCGCTTATACACCGCCCCAACCGTTCGGCGGCCAGACTTTTTCGCTGTTTCGAGCTTCGCGAGGTTCACCTCGCTCATCATCGAAATGAGCTTTTTGGTCTGGCTCTCGGTATGCCACTCAACCCCGGCGGGCTCATCTTCAACGATGTCGACAAAGTCCGAGGGGCGTGGATCTGGTGTAGGGAGTTTCCACCATTGCCACGCTCGTTGGGCTTCCTCTGTCAGTCCGTCATGTGCCTCAAGCATTCTCGGGGGGTGCCAGAGCGGTGTGTGACGCTTAGAGGTGATGCTCGGAGGTATATACAGATCGCTGCGCACCCCGACTATGAACACCCGAGGGCGCGATTGTGGGACAAAGTGGCGAGCATCGAGTACGACAGCGCCGAAGCGGTACCCGATCTCAGTGAGCGCAGAGCCGATCGCTGCGAAGTCCTTGCTCTTGTTCGCTGTCAGGATGCCGTAGACGTTTTCAAGGACGATCAGCTTGGGGCTCTTGCCTTTCGCGTTCAGTCCCTGCATCAGTCGCCAGAAGGCCCAAAATGTCCCGGAGCGAGTCTGCACCTTGTCCTGCCAGTGGCCGATGCCCTCGTAGTTCCCCGCAAGCGAAAGGTCTTGGCATGGGAAAGAGGCCCATGCCATGTGGGCGGGTGCAGGGAGGTCATCGATCGTTAACCTGTTGATGTCACCGACGATCAACTCCGCACCGCCATCCCAGTTTTCCCGGTAGGTCCGGGCCTTCATCGCGTCGAAGTCATTCGCCAACAGGCAGTCCCAGCGTTCGCCCAAGCCGGCGCGGGCCATGCCCCCGCCTGCGAAGAACTCATAGAAGCCGAAATCGGGGTGAGAGCGTGTTGCTTTGCGGCAGGAGTACTCGCCGCTGTCCTCGCGCACCTCATCTCGGGAGAGCTTCTCTTGGATGGCGCGCTCCAGCCACGCGCTCATCGTCAGGCGTCCCCCGTCCTTGGTGCGTACTTGCTCGATTCGACGGTATGTGCCTCTGTCGAGGCGCAGGCTGGTGCGGTGTTCTTGGAGGCGGGTCATGGTAGCGAGTTTTTGGCGCCAGTTTCTGGCCCCATCCTACAGACTCCGCACCCGTCGGCCCAGCGTGCAAGTTTGTAACGCCGCGTCTATTCCCACCTCTGATGCATGCGCCAGTGGAGGCACGGACGATCCTCTCGGATATGCTCGCGTGAATGCCGGTCGGTTCGCGTGCGGTGACGCGAAGATTTGATGCAACCGCGGATACAAGATGCCTCTATCGGGCCAGTCTGACCAAGCAGATCAATGAGTTGCCAGAAATATGCTGCTGATGATCGACAACT
>DMHI01000204.1 GCA_003449515.1 Lysobacteraceae bacterium
GGCGAGCGAACGAAGGCTGCAAGTGGGCAGCGGCGACCGCAGCGCGCGCATCCGCACCTGGAATTTCCCGCAGGGCCGCGTCACCGACCACCGCGTGGAGGGCCTCACGCTCTACGCGCTGCCGACGATCATCGAAGGCGATCTCGACGAGCTGGTGCAGCGCCTCGGTGCGGAAGCCCAGGCCGACGAGCTGAAGCTGCTGACCGACGCGGCCTGACGGCCGCTCGATGCGCCGCCCGCCCGGCCGCGTCGCGGATGCACGGTGCGCGACGCGGGCGTAGTCTCGGCGCATGGCGAAAGCAAAGGCGGCGGCCACACGCGATGACAGCGCCGAGGGCAACGGCAGACTCGGCAAGAAGGACTACCTCGAGCGCCTGGCACCACTGCAGTTGGCCCTCAGCGGTGCCGAGCGGCTGGTCGCGGCGAAGGGACAACGCCTGCTGGTGCTGGTGGAAGGGCGCGACTCCGCCGGCAAGGGCGGCGCGATCCGTGCCATCGCCGAGAAGCTGAACCCGCGCCACTGCCGCACGGTCGCGCTCGACAAACCGACCGGGCGCGAGCGCGGCCAGTGGTATTTCCAGCGCTACGTCGCCCACCTGCCCGCCGCGGGCGAGATCGTGCTGATGGACCGCAGCTGGTACAACCGTGCCGGCGTCGAGAAGGTGATGGGCTTCTGCACCGATGCCGAGTACGCGGCCTTCATGGCACAGGTGCCGGTGTTCGAGAAGCTGCTCGTCGATGATGGCATCCGGCTCGCCAAGTACTGGCTGTGCGTCGACCAGGCGCAGCAGGAGGCGCGCTTCGCCGAGCGCGCCAAAGACCCGCTGAAACGCTGGAAGCTCTCGCCGATCGACCTCAAGGCGCGCGAGAAGTACGACGCCTACACCCGGGCCCGCGAGGCGATGCTGGCGGCGACGCACACGCCCCACGCGCCGTGGACGCTGGTCGATTTCAACGACCAGCGCCGCGGGCGGCTGACGATGATCCGGCACTGGCTGGGCAGCCTGCCGCGCACGCCGGCAGATGCCGGGGCGCTGAGGCTGCCGAAGCTGGGAGCCCGGCCGCAGCGCGAGCGCTACAAGGTGTGCTTGCCGATCGCGGACACATCGGACGTGACCGCGCCGGTCAAGCCGGCATCGAAGCGGCCTTCAACGCGCTGATCTTCGCTTCGATCTCGGCGCCGGTGACCGGGCCCAGGAACTGGTGCACGACAGCGCCCTGCGGATCGATCAGCACGGTGAACGGCAGGCCGCGCGGCGTGTCGAAGTCGGCCGGCGGCGCGAACGGGTCGATGATCGACACCGGGTACTCGGGCCTGACCTTGTCGACGTAGAACGCGCGCATCGCCTCGGGGGTGATCTCCTCGTAGGCGAGGCCGATCACCACGAGGTCGGCGCGGCGCGCGTCGAGCGCGTTGAGATCGGGGATCTCCTTCAGGCAGGGCGCGCACCACGTCGCCCAGAAGTTCACCACCGCCCAGCCGCCGCGATGCTCGGCGAGGTCGAAGCGACCGTGGTCGAGGGTGTCGACAACGAGGCGCGGATGCGTGGGCTTGCCGGCGGGTGCCGGTGCGCTGTCGGTACTGGGCGCGGTATCGGTCGGCGCGGTATCGGTCGGAGGCACCGCCGTGGTGGCCGCGGCATGCGCCTCGGAGGCCGCATCGCCGGCAGGACGGCAGGCGCTGAGGCCGGCGACAAGGACGGCGAGCGCCAAGGCGCGGATCGGGGTGTTGGCGGGGCGCATCAGGGAGAGTCCGGTTCGGGAACGAGGAATTCGCCGACAGAATGCCTGAGGGCGGCGTCGAGGGGCCGTCGCAGACGGTGCAGCGCGGCCAGTACGGCGCGACCGATCGGATCGTCGGCACCGGGAAACACGCCATCGGCCGGGGGCAGCCGCAGGCCCAGACGCTCGTGCAGGTCATCCAGCGTGACGGTGGCGAGATCGCGCACCGGCAGCCAGGCACCCGACTCGCCACGCTGGGCGATGGCGAGGTCGGACAGCCCGCCGAGCAGGCGCTGGCAGAGGTCGTCGGTAAGCCAGGGCTCGAGCGTCCGCAGCGCCTCGGCGTCGAGCCCGCGGCCATGGCGGCGACTCGCCTCGAGCCGCGCGAGCAGGCGCAGGCAGGCGTAGAGCTCGGCGCCGGGCGGAAGCCGATGGCGGCGCGGCTGGTAGCGGAACGCCCCGAGCGACGAGGCCAGCGAGGCACCCAGCAGCACCATCAGCCAGCTCAGCCAGACCCAGATGAGGAAGATCGGAATGACCGCGAGTGCGCCGTAGAGCTGCTCGAAACTGGTGTTGCGCAGGTAGACGGCGAAACCGTGCTTGGCGGCCTCGAACAGCAGCGCGGCCAGCAAGGCGCCGGCCAGCGCGAAGCGCAGCGGCACCGGGCGGTTCGGGATGAGCCGGTAGGCGGCGGTGAACACGAGAAAAGCCACTGCGAACGGCATCGCCTGCAGCGCCAGTTGGCCCAGGCTGACGCTGGCCGGTGAGAACGCCGGCAGGGTGAACAGCCAGGTGCTGACGGCGAGGCTGGACACCGCCAGCACCGCGCCCAGCGTGAGCAGGGTCCAGTACACCATCAGCCGCCACAGCGTGGTGCGCGGCTTCGGTACGCGCCAGATACGGTCGAAGGTCTGCTCGATCGCCAGCATCACCAGCAGCACCGACACCGCCAGCGCGGCGAGGCCCTTCCAGCTCAACTGGCGCGCGCTCCGGGCCAGCTCCTGCAAGGTGCCGGCCACCGCCGAGGCGGCCTCGGGCACGAAGTGCTGGAACACGAAGGCGACCAGCGCCGCCGTCCAGGCATCGAACACCGGGAAGGTCGCCAGAATCGCGAACACCACCGTGGACAGCGGCACCAGCGCGAACACCGTGGTGTACGCCAGTGCGGCCGCCGTCTCGAAGCAGCGGTCGTCGATGAAGCGCCGCGCGAGGAAACGGAAGAAGGTGGTGCTGCGGTCGCGATCGAAGCGATGCCACCAGCGGCGGAGGATGGCGAGAACCGTCATGGGCCAAGGGTAGCCGGGACGACCGCCGCCGGCATCACGCCGCCACTGCCGACGCGGCGCGCCGATGCGTTAGCCTGCGCGCCCGCGCCGCACCCGGGCGCCATCCCCTCGGACCCACCGCCATGCCCGATGTCCTTGTCCTGTACTACAGCCGCGGCGGCTCGGTGGCCGCCCTCGCCCGCCAGATCGCCCGCGGCGTGGAATCGGTGCCCGGCATGACCGCGCGCCTCCGCAGCGTGCCGCCGGTGGCGGCGGCGACCAGCGTCGCCAGCCCGCCAGTGCCCGATGACGGCGCACCCTACGTCTCGAAGCAGGACCTCGTGGAATGTGCCGGGCTGGCGATCGGCAGCCCCACGCGCTTCGGCAACATGGCCGCACCGCTCAAGCATTTCCTCGACACCACCGGTGCCGAATGGGCCTCCGGCGCGCTCGTCGGCAAGCCGGCCTCAGTGTTCACCTCCACCGCGTCGATGCACGGCGGGCAGGAATCGACCCTGCTGTCCATGCACCTGCCCCTGCTCCATCACGGCTGCCTGATCGTCGGCCTGCCCTTCACCGAAGCCGGGCTGTCCAGCACGCGCTCGGGGGGAACGCCCTACGGCGCCAGCCACGTCGCCGGGCCGAACGACGATGCCACCCCCAGCGATGAGGAGAAGGCGCTGGCGCAGGCGCTGGGACGTCGGCTGGCCGACCTCGCGCGCCGCCTCGGGGCCGACCGGTGAGCGCCCGATCGCTGGTGCTGGCGCTCAGCGGCGCGCTGCTGCTGCTGCAGCCCGCCTGGTACCTGTGGCTGTCGCCGCCGGCGGTGCTGCCGCCGCTGCTGGCCACGCTGCTGATGGCCCTTCCCATCGTGCCGGCCATCGTGCTCGGCCTGCTGGGGCGGTCGAGCGCGGGCTTCTGGGCCGGCGTGGCGGCGCTGTTCTACTTCTCGCACGGCGTGATGGAGGCCTGGGCCAACCCGGCCGCCGCCATTCCGGCCGGAATCGAGATCGTGCTCGCGGTGGCGCTGGTGTTCGCCGCGAGCTGGCGCGGCCTGCAGGCCCGCCGCATGGCGCGCTCCCGAGCGGCGGGCGCTCGCGAAGGCGACGGCGGCGCGGCGTAGACTGCGCGCTCCGCATCCACAGGCACCACCATGGACGAGCTGCTGATCGTCTCCACCGGCGGCACGATCGACAAGGTCTACTTCGATGACAAGTCGGATTACCAGGTCGGCGAGCCGCAAGTCGGCAACATCCTGCGCGAGCTTGGCGTGGCCTTCCGCTTCACCGTGGTTCCCGCGCTCCGCAAGGACAGCCTGCACATCACCGACGACGACCGGGCGATGCTGCGCACGCTGATCGCCGCCCAGCCGCAGCGCCATGTGCTGATCACCCACGGTACCGACACGATGGTCGAGACGGCGACGGTGCTCGCCGATCTGGGCAAGACCATCGTGCTCACCGGTGCGCTGAACCCGGCGCGCTTCCGCGGCTCGGACGCCGAGTTCAATGTGGGCTGCGCGGTTGGCGCGGTGCAGTCGATGCCGCCGGGCGTCTACATCGCCATGAACGGACGGGTCTGGGATCCACGCCGGGTACGCAAGAACGTGGCCGCGAACCGCTTCGAAGCCTCAAGCTGAGGCCCGCCGACGGGAAGCCCGCGCCAGCCGGCGCGGGCCTCCCCTTCCCGGTGGACCTGGCTGGCAGCGATCAGAAGGTGATGCTCCAACTGTTGATGAAGCCGGTGTCCTGGCTGGCGTTGTCGTTGACCCGCAGGCGCCAGGTGCCGTTGAGCGGCTCCGACGACAGGTTGACCGTGTAGCTGCGGATGATGTTGTCGGTGCTGGTGCCGGTGCGGTTGTGCAGCGTGTACAGCGAGCCGTCCGGCGCCACCAGTTGCACCAGCAGGTCGCCGATGAAGGTGTGGCGGATGTCCACCGCGACCGTCGTGGTCGACGACGCGAGGCCGGTGCGGCCGGACACACTGATCGACGACTCCACCGTGGCGTTGTCGCGGATCGTGACATCGGTGCCGTTGGTGTAGGTCTGCACGCCGCCGCCGCTGGTGGCACCGGCCGCATCGACCGCCGCCCGCGCATCGACGATGCCGGCACCGCAGCCGCCCGTGCAGGTGCCGGCCAGCGGGTAGGCCGTGCTCCGCAGCGTCGACTCCACTTCGGCAGGGGTCATCAGCGCGCGCCCCTGGGCGATGCGGCGGCTCTGCATCAGCGCGACCACACCGGCCACATGCGGGGTGGCCATCGAGGTGCCGCTGTAACTGGCGTAGCTCTCGGCGCCCGGCACGGTGGTGCCGGCATTGAGCGTGGAAAGGATCGCCGAGCCGGGTGCCGAAACGTCGATCCCCGCGCCGAAGTTCGAGAAGCTGGAACGCGACGAACTGCTGGTCACCGACGCCACCGCGATGACATTGGCGCAGTTCGCCGGCGTCGCATTGGAGACATTCACGTTGCTGTTGCCGGCGGCGACGACCAGCGTCGAGCCGCGGGCCACCGCACCGTTGATGGCGTTCTGCGTGGTGGTGCCGCAGGTGCCCGAGCCGCCCAGCGAGAGGTTGATCACCCGCGCGACCTGCGACGCCGCGAGCGTCGGCACGCCGGAGACGGTGCCACCCGAGGCCCAGGTGATGGCATCGGCGATGTCGGAGGTGGCGCCGCCACAGGTCCCCAGCACGCGCACATGCATCACCCGGGCACCGAACGCGGTACCGGCCACGCCCCGGGCGTTGTTGGTGACCGCAGCGACGGTGCCTGCGACGTGGGTGCCATGCCAGCTCGAATTGCTGGCCGCGCCGCACTGGCCGGTGGTCCAGTCACCGGGATCGGCGTCGTTGGCGTCGCGACCGCCGCCGTCGTTGGCGGTGGTGGCGTTCGAGATGAAGTCGTAACCGGGCACGGTGTTGGCGTCGAGGTCGCTGTGCACTGTGCGACCGGTGTCGAGGACCGCCACGATCACCCCGGTGCCGGTGGCCACGTCCCAGGCGGTGTTGGCGCGGATGCCGGCATCGGCATCGAAGAAGCCCCACTGTTCGGGGTAGCGGGGGTCGTTCGGGGTGAGCGCCGGGCGCATCACCAGATCGGGCTCGACGTACTCGACCCCGGGCATGGCCGCGAGCTGGCGCATGGCCTCGACGGCCTCGGCACGCGAGAGGTTGCGGCTGGCGCGGATCACGTCGGCGCCCTAGGCCATGCGGCGGAAGTGGCGCAGGCCAACGGCAGCGCCCGCCGAGCGCGCCATCCTGCTGTCGGGACCCTGCAGCGTGCGTGCCACGTTGGCCGGATCGGTGCGCTCGGCCGTGCCTTCGCGGAATTGGACGATGAAACCCGCGAACTCGGCACCGGCTTCCACGGCGGCGGCGTTCTGGATGCGCGCATCGCCGCTGGCGAGCGCACTGCCCACGGGCGCCATCGCGACGATCAGCGCGGCGGCGAGGGCGTGGGGCTGGATGGATTTTCGATTCACGTGAGGGTTCCCCTGGTCGGTGGGTGGGAATGCGGATCGCGGGTGATGACGGGCTGCTCGCACCTCCATGGCAATCACGCGCCTGTCACTTCCGAGATAGCGCGCCCCCACTGGTTGCTTCAAGCAACCTTTATCGCCAGAAACAGTTGAGGTGCGGCAACAAAGCGTCGGGAGCATTCCTCGGCGCGGTCACAGCCCCCGGGGAAGGTGTGGCCGTTGGCCTAGTTGCGCAGGCCGTTCAGTTTTGACCCGCGTCAATTGCAGCACGGGTACCCGCCATCACACTGATCTCACTCCATGACGAGGCCCACCATGAGCGTCACCGCGCCTACCTTCCCCGCAGCCGACCAGACCGTCGGCCCCAAGGCCACGTACAACGACCGGGTGGTGCTGCAGTTTTCGCTGGCCACCGTGCTCTGGGGCGTTGTGAGCATGGTGGTCGGCGTGCTGATCGCCGCCCAGATGTACTGGCCGGCACTGAATTTCGACACCGCCTGGCTGAGCTTCGGCCGACTGCGACCCCTGCACACGAACGCCGCGATCTTCGCGTTCGGCGGCAGCGCGCTGTTCGCCACCTCGCTCTATGTGGTGCAGCGCACCTGCCATGTGAGGCTGATCTCCGACAAGCTGGCCAGCTTCGTGTTCTGGGGGTGGCAGGCGATCATCGTCGCCGCGGCCATCACGCTGCCGCTGGGGCTGACCCAGGGCAAGGAATACGCCGAACTGATTTGGCCGATCGACATCGCCATCGCCGTGGTCTGGGTGGCCTACGCCGTGCTGTTCTTCGGCACCATGATGAAGCGGCGGGTTCCGCACATCTACGTGGCGAACTGGTTCTTCGGTGCCTTCATCATCGCCGTCGCCGTGCTGCACATCGTCAACTCGCTGGCGCTGCCGACCTCGCTCGTGCACAGCTACCCGATCTACTCGGGCGCGGTCGACGCGATGGTGCAGTGGTGGTACGGCCACAACGCGGTGGGCTTCTTCCTGACCGCGGGCTTCCTCGGGATCATGTACTACTTCGTCCCGAAGCGCGCCGGCCGGCCGATCTACAGCTACCGCCTGTCGATCGTGCATTTCTGGACGCTGATCGCGATCTACATGTGGGCGGGCCCGCACCACCTGCTGTACACGGCCATCCCCGACTGGGCGCAGAGCCTCGGCATGGTGTTCTCGCTGGTGCTGTTGGCCCCAAGCTGGGGCGGTGCGATCAACGGCATCATGACGCTCTCGGGCGTGTGGCACCTGCTGCGCACCGACCCGATCATCAAGTTCCTCATCGTCTCGCTGTCGTTCTACATGATCTCAACCTTCGAGGGGCCGATGTTGTCGATCAAGGCCGTCAACGCCCTCTCGCACTACAGCGACTGGACCATCGGCCACGTGCACTCGGGTGCCCTCGGCTGGGTGGCGATGATCTCGATCGGCGCGATCTACATGCTGATTCCGAAGTGCCTTGGTCTGAAGGAGATGGCGTCGACCAAGCTGATCGACGCGCACTTCTGGACGCACACCATCGGCGTGCTGGTCTACGCCGTCTCGATGTGGATCTCGGGCATCGGCCAGGGCCTGATGAGCCGCGCAACCAATGTCGACGGCACGCTGACCTACGCCTGGATCGAGATCGTCCGCTTCACCTACCCGTACTACCTGCTGCGGCTCGTTGGCGGCCTGCTGGTGGTGATCGGCATGGTGCTGATGGTGGTGAACGTCTGGAAGACGCTGCGCGCCGCACGCGGCCCCGTCGAACACCCGGTCATCGAACCGGCACACGCCTGAAGGAGATACCGCGATGAGTCATGACAAGATCGAACGCAACGTGGGCCTGATGGGTGTGCTGATCGCGGTGGCGATCGCCTCCGGCGGACTGGCCGAGATCGTGCCGGTGATGAAGACCGCCGAACAGGTGACGCCGCTGTCGGGAATGAAGCCGCGGACGGCGCTTGAACAGGCCGGGTTCGACGTCTACATCCGCGAGGGCTGCTACGTCTGCCACTCGCAGATGGTGCGCACACTGCGCTTCGAGACGGCGCGCTACGGACACTTCTCGCTGGCCGGCGAGTCGGTCTGGGATCGGCCGTTCCAGTGGGGCAGCAAGCGCACCGGCCCCGATCTCGCCCGCGTCGGTGGCCGCTACTCCGACGACTGGCACCGCATGCACATGATCGACCCGCGCTCGGTGGTGCCGGACTCGAACATGCCCGCCTACCCGTGGCTGGCCACCACCCCGGTCAACGCCGCCGCAACCACGCGCCGGCTCGCCGCGCTGCGCACGCTGGGGCACCCGTACACGCAGGAAGACATCGATGGTGCCGCAGCGGCGCTTGAGGGAAAAACCGAACTCGACGCGCTGGTGGCCTACATGCAGGGCCTCGGCATTCACGGACCGCGAGGCTGAGCCATGAGCCACGGATTCATCACCGCCTTCCTGCTCGCCGCCTTCATCGGCGGCATCTTCTGGCTGTTCGCGGTCCGCCGCGCTGCCGACTTCGACCGTCTGGCCCGCATTCCGCTGGACGATGAGCCGGGCGACAGCCCGCTCGAGCCCCTGAACAACACACCGAACGCGGAGGCTTCGCCGTGAGCGATTTCTGGTCCTGGTTCATCGTCGCACTGGTGGTGCTGAACATCGCCTTCTGCGTCTGGCTGCTGTGGTACACCTCCAAGCGGCGCAACAACCAACTCCCCAGCGGCGAGACCACCGGCCATGTCTGGGACGGCGACGTCACCGAGTACAACAAGCCGCTGCCACGCTGGTGGATCAACCTGTTCTACCTGACCGTCATCTTCGCCATCGGTTACATGGTGGTTTACCCGTCGCTGGGCAACAAGGAAGGCATCCTCAGCTGGAGCTCGACCGAACAGCACGAGGCCGAGCGGGCCGAGGCCGATGCGGCCTTCGCCGAGGCCTACGAGCGTTACCTGACGATGCCGGTGGCCGAGATCGCGCGCTCACCGGAGGCCCTGGCGGCGGGTCGCAATCTGTACGTCCACAACTGCGCGCAGTGCCACGGTTCGGACGCCCGCGGCGCGCGCGGCTACCCCAACCTCACCGACGATGTCTGGCTGTGGACCAACGACGAACCGACGCTGCTGGCGACGATCATGCACGGACGGCAGGCGGTGATGCCCGCGCTTGGCACGGTCATCGGCGATGACGCGGCGATCACCTCGGTGGCCGTCTATGTGCAGTCGCTGTCGGGCCTGCGTACCGATCCGGGCCTCGCAGCGGCGGGCAAGGCCGGCTACGAGATGGTCTGCGCGGCCTGCCACGGCATCGACGGCAAGGGCAATCCGTTGCTCGGCGCGCCGAACCTCACCGACGCGGATTGGCTCTACGGGCCCGATCTCGCGACCATCCGCGAGGGCATCGTCAACGGTCTCGACGCCCAGATGCCGCCCTTCGAGCCGGTGCTCGGCGAGAAGCGCATCCGGCTGGTGGCGGCCTACGTGCACGCACTGGCGGCCGGCGAGGCGACGGCCCAGGTCGATGCGGAGACGGACGCCGGCGCGGTGCGTGTGGCCAGCGCGAACCCCTGACCCGATGGACGACGGCCCGCGCATCGAGCACCCGCCACGAAGCATGGCGCAGCGCCTTGGCGCCATCCTGTGGCCGTCGTTTTTCGCTTCGGGGGTGATGACGATGGTATTCTTCGCCTTCGTTGATCCGCTCGAGCTCCGCGACATCACCTTCCCCGATCTCGACATCGAGATCGGGCGCGGCCTCGGCTACACGATCTGCTTTTTCATGTTCTGGGCGGCGACCGCAAGCTCCAGCCTGTTCACCTGGATACTGCTGCGGCCCGCCAGCCGCTTCAACACGCCGCTGAAGGATTGATCTGTGGGCGGGAAACTGCCGTTGAAGGTGCTCGACGACGGCGCGATGTACGTCTCCGAGGCCAAGGTCTACCCGCGCGAGGTGTCCGGGCTGTTCCAGCGCCTGCGCTACCTCGCCGTGTTCGTCCTGCTCGGGCTGTACTACGGGGTGGCCTGGATCAGCATCGACGGCCAGCAGGCCGTTCTCTGGGATCTGCCGGCGCGCAAGTTCCATGTGTTCGGCCTGGTGTTCTGGCCGCAGGACTTCATCTTCCTCGCCCTGCTGCTGGTGATGGCCGGGCTGGCGCTGTTCTTCTTCACTGCGCTCGCCGGGCGACTGTGGTGCGGCTACGCCTGCCCGCAGACGGTGTGGACGGAGGTGTTCCTGTGGATGGAGCGCTGGACCGAGGGCGACCGGCCCAAGCGCATGAAGCTCGATGCCGCGCCGTGGACGCGCGAGAAGCTGCTGCGCAAAGGCTCGAAGCACCTGCTCTGGGCGGCGTTCGCGCTGTGGACCGGTTTCACCTTCGTTGGCTACTTCACGCCGATCCGCGAGCTGGGCGCGCGCCTCGTGCCGTTCGAGTGGGGGGGCTACGAGACCTTCTGGGTGCTGTTCTACGCGCTGGCGACCTGGGGCAATGCGGGCTTTCTGCGCGAGCAGGTCTGCAAGTACATGTGCCCGTACGCGCGTTTCCAGAGCGGCATGTTCGACCGCAATTCGCTGATCATCGCCTACGACGACCGCCGCGGCGAACCGCGCGGACCGCGCAGGAAGGGGGCGTTCGGCAGCGTGCTGGAGCGCGCCCGCGGCCTGCTCGCCAAGGACGACGCCGACGGCTGGGTGGCGTGGTTCGCGCGGCACCAGAGCGCCGCCTACGTCGCCAGCGGCGCCCGCGGCACGACATCGGTGGTCGACACCGCCATCGCGGTCGAAGATCGCCCGAAGCCCGTCGGTGAGGCGCTGGGTGACTGCATCGACTGCACGATGTGCGTGCAGGTCTGCCCGACCGGCATCGACATCCGCAACGGCCTGCAGTACGAATGCATCGCCTGCGGTGCCTGCATCGACGCCTGCGACGAGGTGATGGCGAAAGTCGGCTACCCGACGGGCCTCGTGCGCTACACCAGCCAGAACGCCGTCGACGGCAAGCCGACCCGGGTGCTGCGTGGGCGCATCTGGGTCTACGGCGTCCTGCTCGCCGCCCTCGGCACCGGCATCGCCGTGGGCATCGCCAGCCGCAGCCCGCTGATCGTCGAGGTGTTGCGCGATCGCAACGCCCTGTACCGCGCCCAGGCCGACGGCAGCATCGAGAACGTCTACACCCTGCGGCTGATCAACAAGTCCGATTCACCGCGCACCTACCGCATCGCCTTGGCTGACGTACCCGCCGGCCTCACCTTCGCGGTCGATCCCGGCCCGATCGCACTGGCTCCCGGTGAGGTGCGCAGCGTCGGCATGGCGCTGGCAGCACCCGCAGGCACCGTGCGCGGCCGCATCGACGTGCGCTTCGTGGTGTCGAGCACGGACGGCGAAGTGAGCGTCGACGAGGAGTCGCGGTTCTTCGGGCCGTTCTGAACCTCCCGCCGCCCGGTGCGGCGGCGTGATGCCTACTGCGCGAGCCAGAGCTTGTCGAGGCTCGGGAAGTTCCACTTGTCGGGCGATTCCAAGCCGACGATCCGGTCGCCGCAATCGGAGGCGGCGAGATCGAGGTCTTTGATGAACACCGGCTCGCGCTTGCGGGCGTTGAAAAAAACGCGGACCCGCGGCGCCAGCAGCGAGCCCTCGCCCTGCTCGAGCACCACCGCGAGGCGCTCGGATTCCAGCCGCACCAGCGCGCCGACCGGGTAGATGCCGATGCTGCGGATGAAGGCCTTGAGCACCAGGTCGTCGAAATGGCCTTTCCAGCCCACCATCCGCTGCAGCGATTCGGCGGGGCCCCAGGCCTTCTTGTACGGACGGTTCGAGGTGATCGCGTCGTAGACATCGCAGACGGCGCCCATGCGCGACATCAACGGAATCGCGTCGCCTTCGAGCTTGTGCGGATAGCCGGTGCCGTCGAACTTCTCGTGGTGGTGCAGCGCCACGTCGAGCGCGCAGTCGGGCACACCGCCGGCTGCCTTGAGCATGGCGAAGCCGCGCTCCGGGTGCGACTTCATCACCCTGAACTCGTCATCGGTGAGCGCGCCGGGCTTGTTGAGAACGTCGATCGGCATCACCGCCTTGCCGAGGTCGTGCAGCATCCCCGCCGCGCCGGCATCGCGCACCTCGCTCTCGGACAGCCCGAGCCGCCGCGCCAGCGCCACCATCAACGCGCAGACCGCCACCGAGTGCAGGTAGGTGTACTCGTCGTGGGATTTCAACCGCGCCACGCTGAGCAGGGCATCGGGATGGCGACCTACCGACGCGTTGATGGCGTCGACCATCGGCAGGACCGAATCGAACTGCACGGCCCGGCCAAGCCGCGCGTCGTTGAACAACGCCATCACCTTCGACTTGGCGTCGAGGCAGATGTGGCGGGCGTTCTGCATCTCCTCGTCGATCGTGTAACGCGGCTGCAGCGGCGCTGCCGGCGGCCGCGCGGCAGCGGCGGGTGGCGCGGCAGCGGCGGGCGGTTCCGCCTCCACGTCCAGGCCTTGTGCGGTGTCGATGATGAGCTCGTCAACGCCACCCTCGGCAAGCGCGGCGATATCGCGCTCCTCGAGCAGGAAGCCACGCTTCACGAAGGCATGGTGGTAGCCCGAACCGCCGAGGCGGTGGAACCACATGCCGGGGCGGACGCGGGCGATCGGAACGGGCTTGAGCATGATGCGCCAGCTTAGCCCCTGCAGCGGCGCGGATTGGAGTGCTGGATCAAGGTTTCCGCCGGCGGGACAATCGTCGATTGATTGAACGCAAACACCAGCACGCCGGCACCGCCTACCCTGCGGTATCGTTTCCTGACAAGCGTATGGCCAACGCCCACCCGCCCCCGACCGCCTCACGCCTGACCGTCCTCGCCCTTGCGGTGGTGGTGGCGGCACCGGTGATTTTCCTGCTGGCAGCAGCGGTGCGGCTGTGGGTGTTCAGCGACGGCGGCCTCGACGATGTCGGGGAAACCGTGCAGCGCGTCGGCCGCCTGCAGCAGGTCGAGTACGGCGCTGACCGCCACGCCGCCGAACTCGGCCTGAGCGCGGAGCTTGCCATCGACCCTCGCGGCGTGGTGGTGCAGGTGCATGCACCGGATGCCGTGAGCAGCGATGGGGAGGCGTCACTCGACCCGCTGCGGCTGCATCTCGAGCATCCAATCGAAGCCCGGCTCGACCGCGATCTGACCCTGCGCCACGCTGCCGGCGCGTGGCGGGGCGAGGGCTTCGATCACGCCGTGGCCTGGCGCGTCTCCCTGCTTCCCGGCGATGGTCGCTGGCGCCTGGTGGGACGCTGGTCGCGCGGGGCGGAGCGCATCGACCTGCAGCCGGCGCTGGAGTCGGGGCATGCCCGGCGATGACGGCCTCGGCGCGGCCGGCCGGCTGACGCCGCCCTGCGCGCACTGCGGCGAGCCGGCAACCCAGCCGGTCCACGCCGCCATCGACGAGGGCGAGCGGGTCTTCTGCTGCACCGGCTGCGCGGCGGCGGCAAGCTGGATCACCGCCAGCGGGCTGGGCGACTACTACCGCTGGCGCAGTGCGCCGGGGCCGCGGATCGGCGGCAGCGACGGCTTCACCGCCCGTGATGATTTCGCCGCCTGGGACCGCGAGGACACCCTCGCCTCCTGGACCGAGGCCGAAAGCGACGGCGTCACCCGCAGCGTGCGGCTGGCGGTGGGCGGCATGCACTGCGCCGCCTGCGCCTGGCTGATCGACAAGGCGCTGCGCCGCGAACCCGGCGTGCGCGAGATCAGCGCCAATGCCGTCGATGGCCGGCTTCGTCTGCGCTGGGCGCCGGCCGAAGCGCGGCTCTCGGCCCTGCTCATGGTGATCGCGCGACTCGGCTACCGGCCTTCGCTGCCGGCGTCGCCCTGGCACGAGGCCGAACGGCGTCGCGCCCGCAACCGCCGCCTCATCGGGCTCGGCATCGCCGGGATCGGCACCTTGCAGGCGATGATGTTCTCGGAGGCGCTCTACCTCGACATCAACAACACGATGCCGCCGCCCACGCGCGACGCCTTCCGCTGGATGACGGCGCTGATCTCGGCGCCGGTGGTGTTCATCGCCGGTGCGCCCTTCCTGCGCGGCATGGCCAACGAGCTGCGCCTGCGCACGCTCGGCATGGACACCCTGATCGGCAGCGGCGTGCTGCTGGCCTGGGTGGGCTCGCTGGTGGAAACCCTGCGCGGCGGACCGCATGTGTGGTTCGACGCGGCGGTGATGTTCGTGCTGTTCCTGCTCGCCGCCCGCCACCTCGAGGCCGAACTGCGCGCCAGCGGCGAAGCGCGGTTGGATGCGCTGGCCGGTGCCCAGCCGGCGCTGGCCTGGCGCGAGGCCGACGGACGGCTCGAGCAGGTGCTGGCGCGTGAGCTTGCCAACGGCGACGTGGTGCGCGTGGGCAGCGGCGAGGCCCTGCCCTGCGACGGCCAGTTGCTCGATGCCGAGGCCGAAGTGGACGACGCCCTGCTCACCGGCGAATCGCGGCCACGGCGGCGCTCCCCCGGTGACACCCTGCTCGCCGGAAGCCTCGTGCACGGCGGCACGCTGCGGCTGCGGGCCACGGCGGTGGGTTCGGCCACCGCGGTCTCGCAGGTGGCGCGCCGGGTCGAATCGCTGCGCGGCGAGCGCCCGCCGCTGGCCGATCGCGCCGAGCGTCTGGCGCGCCGGGTGGTCGGCATCACGCTGGTGCTGACCCTGCTGACCGCCCTGGTGTGGTTGAGCATCGATCCGAGCCGCGCCTTTCCGATCGCGCTGGCGGTGCTGGTGGCCACCTGCCCCTGCGCGCTCGCGCTGGCCGTCCCGGCGGCGATCGCGCGCGCGCAAGGCCTGCTCGCCACCCGTGGCGTGCTGGTGCTCAGTGCTGACGCACTGCCGCGACTCGCCGCCGTCGACAGCGTGGTGTTCGACAAGACCGGCACCCTGACCCGCGGCACGCCCGCGCTCATCGAGGCCGAATCGCTCGACGGCACGCCGATCGCCGCGCACACGGCCATCGCGGCACGCCTTGAGGCGGCGGTATCGCATCCGCTGGCGCGCGCCTTCGGCCGGGCCGACGCCACGGCAGTGCGCGAGGCGCGCCAGCATCCGGGCCTGGGCGTCAGCGGCATCATCGACGAGCGGGCGTGGCGGCTTGGCCGCAGCGGATTCGCGGCGGGCCCGGCGCGCTCCACCAGCGCTGGCGTCGGTGCCGACGACGACGATGGCGCGCTCTGGCTCAGTGCCGATGGCCGCGCCGTGGCGCGCTTCGTGGTCGACGATGCCCCGCGCGATGATGCCCGCGACGCCGTGGCCGCGCTGCGCGCCGGAGGATTCGGGCTGACGGTGCTCAGTGGCGATGCGCAACCGCGCGTCGACGCGCTGGCCGCTGCCCTCGATCTCGACGCCGGCTCGGCGCAGGGGCGGCAGTCACCCACCGACAAACTCGCCGCACTGCGCGCCTTGCAGGGCGAAGGCCGGCGCGTGCTGGCCGTCGGCGATGGCGTCAACGATGCCGACCTGCTGGCCGCCGCCGATGTCTCGATCGCGATGGCCGAAGGTGCCGCGCTGGCGCAGCGCCAGGCCGACCTCGTGCTCGGCGGCCCGCGCCTGTCGACCGTGGTCGAGGCGCTGCGCATCGCCCGCCAGGCCCGCGCCATCACCCGGCAGAACCTCGCGTGGGCGGTAGGCTACAACTTCGCCATCCTGCCGCTGGCCGCGTTCGGCCTGATCGGGCCGGGCCTGGCGGCACTCGGCATGGCGCTCTCGTCGTTGGCCGTCACCGCGAACGCTTGGCGCATCGGTCGCGGCACCCAAGGAGTCCCCCTGTGAACGTTCTGCTCTTCCTCGTACCGATCTCGATGCTGCTGTTCCTGCTGGCGGTGGCGATCTTCATCTGGGCCGTGCGCAGCGGGCAGTTCGAAGACATCGACACCGCGCCGCTCGACGTGCTTTCCGATCGCGATGACTGAACTGCCCGTCGATGCGCTGATGCTCACCGGTGCCTTCGTCACCGGCCTGCTCGGCACCGTGCACTGCGGCGCCATGTGCGGCGGCATCGCGGTGGGCATCGGCAGCGCCGGCGATTCATCGCGCGCGGCCTATCGCGCCGTGGCGAGCAACGGCGGGCGCGTGCTGGGCTATACCGCCGCAGGTGCCATCGTCGGCGGCGTCGGCGGCGGCCTGCTCGCGGTGATCGATGTCGAGGCGCTGGGCACCGCGCTCCGCGCCGCCGCCGGCCTGGTGCTGCTGTGGATCGCGCTGCGACTGGCTTGGCCGCGCTGGGCCGTGCGTGTCGCTCCGCTGCCGGCCCTGCCGCTCTGGCGCTGGACCGCACCGCTGCGTGCGCGCCTGCCGGCCGACGGCCCGCTGCGACCCTGGCTGCTCGGCCTGGCCTGGGGCTGGCTGCCCTGTGGCCTGTCGCTGTCCGTCCTCACGGCGGCCTGGCTGCAGGCCAGCGCGCTGCACAGTGCCCTGACCATGCTCGCCTTCGGCCTCGGCACCCTGCCGGCGATGGCGCTGCTCGGCTGGTCGGGCACCCGCCTCGGCACCGACACCGGGCGCTGGCGTATCGCCGGCGCCACCGCGGTCGGCACGCTGGGGCTGGTGACCCTGACGGCACCGTGGTGGGCCACGCTGCCGGCCGCGCATGCGGTGCTGGCCGCGCTGGGCTGCCGCAGCGCCATCGGCTGAGCCGGGGGCGCGACAGATTCGACATGAGCACGCCATCGGACCCGACCTGCCTGCTCTGCGGCGAGCGCGATACGGTGCCGATCGCCGACCGCGACCGCGACGGTCGGGCACTGCGCACCGTGATGTGCGCCGGCTGCGGTCTGGTGCGCGTCGATCCGCTGCCCTCGGCCGAGGCCATGCGCGCCTTCTACCACCTCGACTACCGGCAGCAGTACAAGGGCGCGTTCGAGCCCAAGCCCAAGCACTGCCACCGCGAGACCCTGCGGGCGATCGAGCGCGCCGGGCGTTTCCTGGCCGCGGTGCCAACGCCGATGCGGACGCTCGATGTCGGTGCCGGCGCGGGGTTCTTCGCCTACGTGCTGAAACGCGCCGGCGTGGTGATCGACGGCATCGAGCCCAATGCGTCGTATGCCGCGTTCGCCCGCGAGCGGCTCGGGCTTGATCGCGTCCGTACCGGCTTCCTCGAAGACCTGCCGGCGCACGGCCAGTACGACCGCATCACCCTGAACCACGTGCTCGAGCACCTGCGCGACCCGCGCGCGGCGCTGCGCCACCTCCACGCGCTGCTGGCACCGGGCGGCGAATTGCTGCTCGAGGTGCCCGACATCGAGGCGACCTATCACGCCCCCGGCCATCTCTTCCATTCCGGGCACCTGTACTGGTTCAACCCGGTGACGATCGAGGCGCTGGCACTCGAATGCGGTTTCGAGCCGCGTGATCGCCAGCAGATCCCGCCCACCTGCCACATCACGCTGCGGCTGGTGCGGCGCGAGGACGCGCTGCCGCCGGGTCGGGTGGCGCAACGGCTCGAAGGCAATGCGGCCCGTGTGCTGGCAGCGCGACGCCGGCACACCGCGCTGCGCCATTTCCTCGGCGTCGCGCCGTACCAGCGGGCGGCACGCAAGATCGCGCAGTACGCGCGCGAGCAGGCGGCGGTTCGGGGCTCACGGCGTGGACGGGCGCTCTGCGACGCGCTCTGCGATGCCTGGCTGGCGCGGAGCACCCAGGCGCCGTCGGGCCACCGCGCCCCGACCGACTGAAACCCTCCGGTCGCCCGGCCGGTGCGAGCCGGAGTCAGCGCCGGCCGGCCAGGCCGGTGCCGTCGTCGCCGTCGCCGTGCGCGAGCTCGGCGAGCCGTCCCGCGTCCAGCACCTGCAGGTGCCGCCCCTTCACTGCGATCACGCCGTCGTCCTGCAACCTCGACAGCCCACGGCTCACGGTTTCGATCACCAGGCTGAGGTAGCTGCCCATGTCCGAGCGGCTCATCGGCAGGTGCAGGTGCGTGGGATCGCGGCCGAGACGCTGCTGCCGCTCGCTCAGGCCGTGCAGGAACATCGCCAGCCGCTCCTGCGCCTGCTTGCGCCCGAGCAGCTCGAGGTGGTCCTGGTGCCGCGCCATGCCTTCACCGACGGCCTTGAGCATCTGCCGCTGGAACTCGGGCCGCTGCGCGGCGACCCGCTCGAGCGCCGCCAGTGGCACCTCGCAGACCTGCGTCGACTCCAGGGCCACCGCATCGGTGCGGAAGCGTCCGTCACGGAGCCCCTCGAGGCCGATCAGCTCGCCCGGAAAATAGAAGCCGATCACCTGCTCGTCGCCGGACTCGCTCATGGCCACGGTCTTGAAGCCGCCGCTCTGCGCGACGAACACCGAGCGCATGGACTCGCCGGCGCGGAACAGCACCGCGTCCCTCGCCAGCGGCCGCCGCGCCAGCACCGACCCGGACAGGCGTTCGATCTCGTCGATGCCCGCCAACGCCGGCTTGCACAGCGGATGCAGGACACACTCGTCGCAACTGCGCTGGCCAGCGAAGGCCCGGAGTTCGATCAGGCTCATGGTCGTTTCGGCGGCCTGGAAGCGTCCATCAGGCTTCAGCGTACACCACCACCGGCGGCTCCGGCAGAGGCCGCGGCCCCCGCGTTGCCGACATGGCGCTGCAGCCAGGCCTTGACGGTCTCGTGCCATTGCACGCTGTTGTGCGGGCGAAGAATCCAGTGGTTCTCGTCGGGGAAGTACAGCAGTTGCGACTCGATGCCCTGCCGCTGCAGCGCGGTGAAGGTGGCGAGGCCCTGCTCGACGAGAACGCGGTAGTCCTTCTGGCCGTGGATGACGAGCATCGGCACACGCCAGTTCTGGACGAAGTTCACCGGGTTGTGCTTCTCGATGGTCTCGACCGCCTCCCACGGCACGCCACCGTTTTCCCATTCGGTGAACCACAGCTCTTCGGTCGAGTAGGCCATCGAGCGCAGGTCCAGCAGGCCGGCGTGGTTCACGAAGCAGTCCCACGGCTCATGCCAGGTGCCGGCGATCCAGTTGACCATGTAGCCGCCGTAGCTGCCGCCCAGTGCGCAGGCGCGCTCGCCGTCGAGGAAGTCGTACTTCTCCAGCGCCGCCGCCCAGCCCTTCTGCAGGTCGACCAGCGGCTTGCCGCCCCAGTCCTCGGAGATCGAGTCGGTGAAGGCCTGGCCGTAGCCGGTGCTGCCGTGGAAATCGATCATCACCACCGCGAAGCCCATGCCGGCGTAGGTCTGCGCGTTCCAGCGGTAGTGCCACTGGTTGTGGAAGCTGCTCTGCGGACCGCCGTGGATCAGGAAGGCCACCGGCGCCTTCTGTCCGGGCTGGTGGTTCCACGGCTTGATCACGTAGCCGTGGACCTTGGCGTTGTTCCAGCCAGCGAAGCTGAACTGCTCGAAGTCACCCATCCGCACGCCCGACAGGCGCTCGGCGTTGTAGTGGGTCAGGCGGCGCTCGGCGATGCGCGCGCGGATCGCGCCGAGGTAGAGATCGGCGGGCTTGGCGATCGTGTCGCGGGTGAACACGATGCGGTCGCCGTCGATGTCGAAGCCGGCGATGTTGCCGCCGGCGACCACACGGCGCACCGCGCCGCTGTCGAGGTTGATCTCGAACACCGGGTGCGTGCCGGTGTCGAGCGTGGCGGTGTAGACATGACGGCCGTCATCGCCGAGCACGAGGGTATCGAAGCTGCGGTCCCAGCCGGCGGCGATCTCGCGCACCTGCCCGCTGGCGCGATCCATCGCCATCAGGCCGAAGCGGTCGGCCTCGAAGCCGGGGCGCTTCATCGCCCGCCAGAACAGCGTCCTGCCATCGGCCGAGAACACCGGGCCGCCGTCGTGCGCGTCGTTGGCGTCGGTGAGGTTGCGCGGCGCCGCGCTGCCATCAACCGCCACTTCGAACAGATCGAAGTTGGTCGACCACGGCTCGCTCGCTCCGGCGATGCGCACGCTGAAGACGAGGTGCTTGCCGTCCGGCGAGAACACGTAGTCGGACTGGTCGCCGAAGGGCTTGCCGGGCACATCGCCGTCGATGCCGCGGGTGAGCCGACGCGGCTCGCCGCTGGCCTTGCCGTCGTCGCCAAGCGGCGCCAGGAAGACCTGCGAGCGCGTGCCGTCCTTCCACGTATCCCAGTGACGGACGAAAATCCGGTCATGCAGCACGCCGGTGCGCTTGTCGCCGGCATTGGCGGCGTGACGCTCGGCGGTGCAGGCGAGCGTGGCACAGTCGGCGAACACCTCGAAGGACAGCGCGATCGCATCGCCGGCGGGATTCAGCCGGAAGCTGCCCACGTCGAGCGGATAGGCGGTGACCTGCTGCGCCTCGCCGCCATCGGCCGGCACACGCCAGACCTGCATCGAGCCCGACCGGGCACTCAGGAAATACACGAACTCGCCATCGGGCGACCACGCGCCCGCGGCCGCAGGCGTGCCGGCCGGTGTCAGCCGCCGGCCGTGGCCACTCGACGGATCGGTGATCCAGAGCGAACCGATCCCGCGGTCGGCCTCCCAGTTGGTCTCGCGCAGGGCGTAGAGGATCCGCTCGCCATCCGGGGAGAACTGCGGCGCCGAGACACGGTCAAGCATCACCAGATCGTTGGCGGTGAAGCCGCGCGGATTGGTGCCGGGCGCGGTGCCGCTGGACTGGGCGAGGGCCGAGCCCGCGAGGGCCAGCGTGAGAGCAAAGAGGGAGAGGCGCATGGGCAGATCCAAAGGTCGCGCGACAGGTCCTTGAGGATACCGCGACCCTTTCCCTTGTGCCGCTACTCGGCTGCCTGCAGCAATGAACGGCGATCACCTCACCGCTCGCGGGCTTTCCTCGCCGAGGTGCCGGTCGAAGAACGCGAGCAGCCGACGGTAATAGTCGCGGCGGTTCTCCAGCAGGTAATAGCCGTGCCCCTCGCGAGGATAGATCGTCAGCTCCGGTGGTCGCCCCGCTGCCTTGAGCGCTTCGGCCATGGCGAGGGTCTGTTCTGGAGGGGCGCGGCGGTCCTGCTCGCCGGCGGCCAGAAACACCGGCGCGGTGATCCGCTCCGCCAGAGCCACAGGAGAGGCGTCCGCGCCAATCGCGGTGCCGAGCCACTCCTTCAGGAAGGTCTGACCGGATCGGCGCTGCTGGATGTCGCCGCGGTCGAACATCATCCCGAGGTCGTACACCCCGACGTTGCCGGCAGCGCAGGCATAGAGGTCGGGCTCCTTCGCCGCACCCATCAGCGCGGCATAGCCGCCATAGCTCGATCCATAGATGCAGATGCGGTCGGGGTCGGCATGGCCGGCCTCGATCGCCCAGCGCGTCGCGTCGGTCACGTCGTCCTGCATCGCGGCGCCCCACTCGCGCGAGCCGGCACGGACAAAGGCCGCGCCGTAACCTCCCGAGCCCCGGAAATTGATCTGCAGAACCGCATACCCGCGCGCCGCGAGCAGCTGGACCTCGCTGTCATATCCGAAGGTGTCGCGCACGCCGAACGGACCACCGTGCACCAGCACGATCATCGGCAGACCTTTCGACGCGAGTCCGAGCGGCACGGTGAGGTAGCCGTGCAGCACCAGCCCGTCGCGGGCCGTGATGCGGATCGGCGTACGCGGGGACATCCGCGCCGGATCGATCCATCCCGAGCGGCTCGCCCACAAGTTGGCCTGGTTGGCGGAACGATCGAAGTGGAAGTAGTCCCCCGGATTGCGGTCGGACGAGACCACGACGAGCTGGCGGCTGCCGTCGTCGGTTGTGCTACGCAATGTCACCTGCTGGCCGGGGAACGCGGCCTCAAGGCTGCGCTGCGTTCGCGCAGGTGGCGATTCGGCGTCGAAGAAGCGCGTCCGCGGAATCCCGTCCATGAACACAGCACCGAACGGTGCGCCGGTCTCCGGGTCGAACAGCACCCGATGCGGATCGACGTTCGCATCACGCAGCACGATCGTGCGCTGGAGGGTCGAGAGATCGAGGCGATCGATGCTGTCCGGCCCCTGCGGATGGGAACTCTGGACGTAGGCCATGCTGTTATCGGCCGCGAAACCGATGGGTACGACGACGCGGTCGGACTCGGATTCGTCGTTGACGAGGCGCCACGCCGCACCGCGGGAGGTGCGGTAGTACGTCCGCATCCGGTTGTCGGCACCAGCACCCCAGGCGAACCGCACTTCCCCTTCGTGATCCACCTTGAACGAAGCGCGCGGCACCGGGGCGCGAGCGACGACGGAGCGTCGGCCGGAAACGAGGTCAAGGCGTTCTGCTGTCGAATAGCCCTCGCCGACCGACTCGAACGACTCCACCGACACGAGGATCGCGCGGTCGTCGCTCCGCAGCGGATCGGCCATGAATACGAAGCTGGTGTGGTCCTGATTGCGCGCCAGGCGGGTCCCCGTGGTCAACTCCGCGCCGCGCCAGCCCGCGATAAGGCGCGGCCTCGCCCTTTCCGCCGCCGACAGCACCCAGAGTTCACCAAAATCGCGCGGCGCTTCGAGCTGCCCGAAGCTCTCACCCATCGACGCGACCACCTGCGTATCGTTCACCCACCAGAACCCGGAGACGTGGCTGTCCGTTCCGCCGGCGAGCGTCGAGACAAGGCTCATGTCATCGACGCGGCCAATCACGAGGCCGGTTCGCCCCTGCTTGCGCGTGGTCGCCGCGAAGTGCTCGCCGTCCGGCGACAGCGCGACGTCGATGAAGACGTCATCGCGGATGAGCTTGTCGACGAGCCTGCCGATATCGGTCGGAAGTTCGGGCGAATCCGCAGTCGCTGACCACGCTGCGGGCGGCATCGCGAGGAGGAACAGCACGGAAGCGAGCAAGCCCCGAGCGGAGGGCCTCGATAACGACAGCGTGGCACGCACGACAGGCATCCGTGGCAGCGGGGGGGACGCCCCAGAGAGTCGCAAATCGAGGTGCCGGAAATCAAATCCCGAAGCGCCCAGGCACCGATGGCCGCTCGCGCAGGCCTCGGATACGCCGTCAGGGCGCGCTGCGGTCGCCGCGCACGGCCTTGTCCTAGAACGGAATATCGTCGTCCGGGAACGGATCGTTGCTCTGCGCCGG
>DMHI01000095.1:0-258 GCA_003449515.1 Lysobacteraceae bacterium
GCCGGAGACGGTGAAGCAGGGCCGGATCGCCAGCCGTTGGGCCGAGAACCTGCTGGGCGGCATCGACCAGAGTCGGCGGACGACGCTGGAGCGCCTGCTGTTCGCGCTGGGCATCCGCGATGTGGGCGAGGCCACGGCCAAGCAGCTCGCGCGCTGGTTCGGTGGGCTTGATGCGCTGATGGCCGCCAGCGTCGAGGAGCTGCTCGCCGTGCCCGACATCGGCCCGGTGGTGTCGGCGCGGATCCACGGCTTCTTCGC
>DMHI01000095.1:653-3348 GCA_003449515.1 Lysobacteraceae bacterium
AAGCTGCGCCGCAGCGCACCGTCGAAGGCCCGCTGGCGGGAAGGACGGTGGTGCTGACCGGCGGCTTGGACGCCTTGACCCGCGACGAGGCCGGCGCGCATCTCGAAGCGCTCGGCGCGAAGGTCGCCGGCAGCGTGTCGAAGAAAACCTCGCTGGTGATTGCCGGCGAAGCGGCCGGCTCGAAGCTCGACAAGGCCCGCGAACTCGGCATCGAGGTCTGGGACGAAGCCGCGCTGCTCGACTACCTGCGTGCGCAGGGACGGTTCGGATGACATCGAGCGCCATCGCCGCCGCTGCAAAGGCTGCCGAGGCCGGGACCGCCGCGCGCCACGCCGCCCTGCGTCTCCGCGCCCGCCTCAACGCGCTGATCCGCGATTTTTTCGCCGCGCGGGCCGTCATCGAAGTGGAAACGCCGGTGCTCAGCCGCGCCGGCAACACCGCGCCGAACATCGCCAGTTTCTCGCTCGAGTTCAGCGGTTCCGTGCACGGCGCGCCGCGCACCCGCTGGCTGCGCACGTCGCCGGAGTTTCCGCTCAAGCGCCTGCTCGCCGAGGGCTTCGGCGACTGCTACGAGCTCGGCCGGGTGTTCCGCGACGGCGAGGCCGGCGGTCGGCACAACCCCGAGTTCACGATGCTCGAGTGGTATCGCCTCGGCTGGTGCCACCAGCGCCTCGCCGACGAGGCCATCGCGCTGGTACGCGAGGCGCTGGCCCTGGTCGGCCGCGCGCCAACGTCGGTGCGCACGCTCGACTTCGCCACACTCTACCGCGAGGCCTTCGGCTTCGATCCGCACACCGCGCCGATCGATGCGCTGCGCGCGCCACTGGCCGAGATCGTGATTGATCCCGCCGGACTCGACCGTGACGATTGGCTCGACCTGCTGATGACGCATTGCTTGCAGCCGGCGTTCGCGGCCGATGCGATCACCGTCGTGCAGCACTGGCCCGCTTCGCAGGCGGCGCTGGCGCGTATCCGCCACGAATCGGGTGTCGAACCCGATCCCACGCGCAGTGGCGCGGTTGACGGCGCTGGCGCCCGTCCGTGCCCTTCCGTCGCTGAACGCTTCGAGCTCTATCTCGGCTCGCTGGAACTGGCGAACGGCTACCACGAGCTCAACGACGCCGCCGAGCAGCGCGCCCGTTTCGAGGCCGAGCTCGCGGTGCGCGCGTCGCGCGGCGCCGTGCAGCCACCGATCGACGAGGCGCTGCTTGCCGCACTGCCCGCGTTGCCCGATTGCGCCGGCGTGGCGCTCGGTGTCGATCGGCTGTTGATGGCGATGCTCGATGCGGATGCCATGGCCGAAGTGCTGGCCTTCGATTTTTCCCGCGCCTGAACACAAGGCATCGGTCGAGCGGCGCGCGCTCGGCGGGTGAACGGGTTGGAGGTTCGTTCATCGTCGACGCCCGATGCTCGCCTCACCTCCAATCCGCCAACCGTCCCGGTCGCCGCATGGCCATGCATCGCCTCATTGTCCTCTTCGCCCTTGCCCTCGCCGCGTTGATCGCGGCACCCGCCGTCGCCGGCCCGTGGGGCGGAGATCATGGGCAGCGATTCCGGTGCGAAAGCATCGACGGCCGCAGCCGCTATTGCGATGTCGATACCCGCGGCGGCGTGGTGCTGGTACGCCAGCTCTCGCGTGGCCCCTGCATCGAAGGCCACACCTGGGGTTTCGACCGCCGTGGCGTCTGGGTGGCCGATGGTTGCCGGGCCGAGTTCGAGACCGGCCGCGGCTGGGGCGGTGGGCACGGCGGCCTGCGCATCATGCGTTGCGAGTCGCAGCGCGGACGCACGCAGCACTGCGAGCTCGGGGCGGCGCGGCAGGTGCGACTGGAGCGGCAGCTCTCGCGCGGGGCCTGCATCGAAGGTCACACCTGGGGCTGGGATCGACGCGGCCTGTGGGTGACGGGCGGTTGCCGCGGCGAGTTCGCCTACTGGTGACCGGGCGTCAGCCCGAGCGCTTCGCCGACGCCCGGCCGCGCGCCGGGCGTTTCGTTTCCGTGGCCGCGTGCCGTGCCGCCTTCGCGATCCGGGTCGAGGCGCGGAGCATTTCGCCGCCCCATGCCGCGGCGAGTTTCAGCGGCGGCAGGGCCATGGTCAGCGCCTCGGCGCTGAAATCGCGCAGCGTGGTGGGGGCGATCTCCAGCGCATCGCCGAGCGGTGCCGGCAGCCAATCCATGCCGGCCTTGCGCACACGGCACACCGCGTCGGCGTAGCGGCCGGCGGCCCAGGTGGTGGCGACGGCGCGGGCGGTCTCCTCGATCAGGGGCTGCACCGGCGTCCAGCGCAGCAGGGGTCGCACCAGCGGTGCCGGCAGCCAGGCGCCAAGCAGGTCGCGCAGGGCGTCCTGGCGGGTGAGTGGGCCCAGTTTCGCCTGCGTCTCGGCCACCGCCAGCACGCTTTCGACCTCCCAGCGCGCGGGCTTCAGTCCGTGCCGCCGGTACACCGTCTTGACCAGCTCGCGGCGCACCGCCGCAGGTTTCATGCTTTCGGCGGCATCGAGCAGCCGTTTCGGCACGAAGGGCCGCAGCAGCGGCAGGGTGTGCAGCGCGACGTCGATGGCGGCGCCAGCGCCGGCCCGGACGGAGGCGGCGTGGAGCCGGGCTTCGGTACCCGCGGCGGAAGCGCGGGCGCGCGTGGGGGTCTGGGCCATCGGCGCAGCATAGCCGGCCTTGCGGTATCGTCCGCGCCCCGGCCC
>DMHI01000280.1:0-9090 GCA_003449515.1 Lysobacteraceae bacterium
TCAAGCCCTTCAAGCTCGACGACGTGCGCGAAGCGCTGTCCGAGGTGGGGGTCACCGGCATCACCGCCATCGAGGTCAAGGGCTTCGGGCGGCAGAAAGGCCACACCGAGCTCTACCGCGGCGCCGAGTACGTCGTCGACTTCCTGCCGAAGATCAAGCTCGAAGTCGCGGTGACGAACGATCAGGTCGATCGCGTGGTCGAAGCGATCGCAGGCGCGGCGAACAGCGGCAAGATCGGCGACGGCAAGATCTTCGTCTACGACCTCGAGCGGGTGATGCGTATCCGCACGGGTGAGCTGGACGGCGACGCGCTGTAAGGATCGCGACAGCTCGAACGATCGAACGAAGAAGGGCGCCGCGGCGCCCTTTCTCTTTCCTCTCGACTCGTTTTCCGCGCATTACTCGGCGAGCGCCTTCTCGACGAAGGGCGGCAGCGCGAGGGCGGCCTGATGCACGGCGGCACTGTAGTACTGCGTGGCGAACGGGCGCGCGGCGGCGTCCTTCATGCGGAACTGCGTGAGATCACGCGACTCCTTCGACGCGATCAGGCAGCTCCAGTAGCCGGTCGGGTAGCAGGGCTGCGGGAAGGGCAGCAGGCGGAAGTCCTTGAAGCCGGCATCGCGCATCGCGGCGCGCATGTCGAGGATCAGGTGCATCAGGGCCAGCGGGCTTTCGCTCTGCTGCACCAGCAGGCCGCCGGCTTTAAGCGCGCGCAGGCAGTCTTCGTAGAAGGCGCGGTTGAACAGGCCTTCGGCGGGGCCCACCGGATCGGTCGAGTCGACGATCACCACGTCGATGCTCTCGGGCGCGGCGTTCTTCATGTAGGCGATGCCGTCGTCGAACATCACCGTCGCGCGCGGGTCGTCGTTGCTCTCGCACAACTCGGGGAAGTAGCGGCGCGCCATCACCGTCACCTGCTCGTCGATGTCGCACTGCACGGCCGTGCGCACGCCCGGGTGCTTCAGCACCTCGCGCAGCGTGCCGCAGTCGCCGCCGCCGATGATCACCACGTTCTGCGGGTTCGCATGCGTGAACAGCGGCGCGTGCGCCATCATCTCGTGGTAGAAAAAGTTGTCGCGCGTGGTCACCATCATCGCGCCGTCGATCAGCATGACCTTGCCCCAGTCGGTGCTGTCGTAGATTTCGATCTTCTGGAACGGCGACTGCACCTCGTCCAGCTTCGCCGTCACGCGCAGGCCGAAGGCCGAGCCGGTGTGGTCGAAGGTCTCGTGGAGCCAAGTCGGGGATGAGTTCACTGTCGGTACTCCTCGAAGGAATGAAGGCGAAGCGGTCACGGTCGGGCGCGAGCTCTGCTTTGGGTGGGGCGCGAGCTCGGCTCTGTGTTGGTCGGGCGCGAGCTCGGCGTTGCACGCTGGGCGCGGGCGCCGCGACGAGCTTGCTTCGCGGATTCTAGCGATCGGACGATGAATGCATCACGGCACGTTGACGTGCGCCATCAGAGCTGCGCCATGAACTCATCGGCGCTGACGCCCGCCTGTTTGAGCACGCCCGAAAGGGTGCCGACCTTCAGCTCGGCGTGCAGCGGAACGACGCAGCCGGCGCTGCCGCGCTTGAGCACGACGTGGCTGCCCTTCTGTCGTACCGCCACGAAGCCGAGTCGCTGCAGCGCGCGCACGGCGTCGGCGCCGGACACGCGCGGCAGGCTAGGCGGCATGGGCCGGCAGGTCGAAGGTGGTCAGCACCGGGCGCCCGTGCGCGGTGAGCGGGAACTCGTCGAGATACAGCGCGGTCGCCTCGCGAAGGTTGGCGAGGGCGTCTTCCAACGTTTCGCCTTGGCTGGAGGTGCCTGTTTCCGGATTGAGGGCGGTGAACCCGCCTTCCGGCGCGGGCATGAGGACGGCGGTCAGCTGCATGGGGTGCTCCTCGGGTGTTGGTCGGTATTGTAGGCCCTCGGTGACAGCCCCCCGTTCACCCCCCGGTCGTACACTACGCGCCCTCCGTTCCCTCCCGGCCCCAGCCCATGACCGCCTGGACGCTCGACCGCGCCCGCCACACCTACTCCGTGCCGTACTGGTCGGACGGCTATTTCGACATCGACGGCAGCGGCCGGCTGGTGGCGCGCCCGCACGGCGAGGGCGGCCCGGCGATCGCGCTGACCGACGTGGTGGAGCGCGCGCGCGGCATGGGCCACAAGCTGCCGATGCTGGTGCGCTTCTCCGACGTGCTCGGCCATCGCTTGGGCAAGCTGCAGGAGGCGTTCGCGCAGGCGATGCGCGAGCTCGACTACCGCGGCGGCTACACGGCGGTGTATCCGATCAAGGTGAACCAGCACGCCGGCGTGGCGGGTGAACTGGCGCGCGTCGGCGCGCCGGTAGGCGAAGCGCCGTACATGGCCGACTTCGGGCTGGAAGCCGGCAGCAAGCCCGAGCTGATGGCGGTGCTGGCGCTCGCGCGGCCCGGCAGCGTGGTCGTGTGCAACGGCTACAAGGACCGCGAGTTCATCCGCTTGGCGCTGATGAGCCGCAAGCTCGGCCTCGACACCGTGCTGGTGATCGAAAAGCCCTCGGAAGTGGCGCTGATTATCGAGGAGTCGCGCGCGCTCGGCGTGGCCCCCGTGGTCGGCATCCGCCTGCGCCTGGCCTCGCTCGGTGCCGGCAAGTGGCAGAACAGCGGCGGCGACAAGGCCAAGTTCGGCCTCTCGCCGCGCCAGGTGCTCGACGCGGTCGACAAGCTGCAGGCCGCGGGCCTTGGCGACAGCGTGGCGATGCTGCACTTCCACATGGGCTCGCAGATCAGCAACGTGCGCGACATCGCCAGCGGCATGCGCGAGGCCGTGAACTACTTCGTCGAGCTCTCCAAGCGCAGCTGCCCGATCCGTTTGATGGACGCCGGCGGCGGCCTCGGCGTGGACTACGAAGGCACGCGCTCGCGCTCGTTCTGCTCGATCAACTACGGCCTCGACCAGTACGCGTACACGCTGCTGCAGCCGCTGGCCGAGGCCTGCGCCGAGCACGGCCTGCCGCAGCCGCGGCTGATCACCGAAGCGGGCCGCGCGATGACCGCGCACCACGCGGTGATGGTGGTCAACGTGTCGGAAGTGGAGCGCGCGCCGGAAGGCCGCGTCAGCGCGGCGAAGCCCGGCGAGCCTGCGGTGATCCGCCACCTGCGCGAAGTGCAGGCCGAGCTCGACGTGCGTCCGCCGGTCGAGCTGTTCCACGAAGCGCAGCACCATCTCGCCGAGGGCCAGACCCTGTTCGCGCTGGGCCAGCTCGGCGTCGAGCAGCGCGCCCAGCTCGACGATCTCTTCTACGCCATCGCCCATGCGGTGCGGCAGCGCCTGTCGGCCGAGGAGAAGAGCCACCGCCCGGTGCTCGACGAGCTCAACGAGCGCCTCGTCGACAAGTACTTCGTCAACTTCTCGGTGTTCGAGTCGATCCCGGACGTCTGGGCGATCGAGCAGGTGTTCCCGATCCTGCCGATCGATCGCCTGAACGAAGCGCCGACGCGCCGCGGCGTGATTGCTGATCTGACCTGTGACTCCGACGGCCGCATCGACACCTACGTGGAAAGCGAGGCACTCGACGCCTCGCTACCGCTGCATGCGCTGAAGCCCGGCGAGTCCTACCTGCTGGCCATCGCGATGGTGGGCGCGTACCAGGAGACGCTGGGCGACATCCACAACCTGTTCGGCGACACCGATACGGTGGCCGTGCGCCTCGACGGGCAGGGCGACTACACGCTCGACACCCAGCGTCGCGGCGACACCACCGACGTGATGCTCGACTACGTCGGCTACCGGCTCGTCGACCTGCGTGCCCGCTATCGCGCCAACGTCGAGGCCGCGAATCTGCCGGAGGCAACGGCGGCAGCATTCATCGCCGCGCTCGAGGGCGGGCTGACCGGCTACACCTACCTGTCGGAGGAGCCGCTGGAGTGAGCGACGCGATGAGCACGCCGAACACCAGCGGCCCGCGCGTGGGCTTCATCGGCCTTGGCGCGATGGGCCATCCGATGGCGGGCCACCTCGCCGATCGCGGGCTGCTTGCCGTGGTCGGCAACCGCACTGCGGCCAAGGCGGCAAACTTCGCGGCGGCGCGCGAGGCGTCGGCGGGCCGGGATGCTTCGGCCATCGGACAGCCCCCGATCCGCGCCGCCGCGACGTTCGCCGATTTCGCCGCGTGCGATGGGGTGGTACTCTGTGTGTCCGCCGACGCCGACGTGCTCGAGAACGTTGACGGGCTTGCCACGCACTTGTCACCCGGCGCCATCGTCATCGACCACAGCACGGTGAGCGTCGAGACCGCCCGCGAGGCCGCGAAGCGCCTCGCCGCGCGCGGCATCGGCTTTCTCGATGCGCCGGTGTCCGGCGGCGTCGAGGGCGCCAAGAGCGGCAAGCTCTCGATCATGGTCGGCGGCGACGAGGCGATCCTCGAACGCGCCCGTCCGGTGCTCGAAGCCTACGGCGCGCGCATCGCGCTGATGGGCGGCACCGGGGCAGGTCAGGCGACGAAGGCGGTCAACCAGATCCTCGTCGCCGGCATCAACGAGGCCGTGTGCGAGGGCCTCGCCTTCGCCGAGAAGCTGGGCCTCGACGCCGAGCGCCTGCTCCCCACGCTGATGGCGGGTGCCGCCAGCAACTGGTTCCTCGACAAGCGCGGCGCGACCATGCTGCAGGGCGAGTTCAGGCCCGGCTTCAAGTGCGCGCACATGGCGAAAGACCTGCGCATCGTGCAGGCGATGGCCGAGGCCGCCGGCATCCGCCATCCGGTGATCGATCGCGCGCTGGCCGACTACAGCGAACTCGAGGCCCGCGGCGATGGCGAGCTCGATACGTCGGCGCTGATTCTCATCAAGCGCGACTCACGCCACACCCGCTTCGCCTGAGTGCGCGGTTCTTGATCCCAGTAAGGCCGAAGCCTATTCGACAGGGCCGTGAAGCAGCCTCTCAAAAGCGCCGAAGACCAGCCTTGCAGTGGCGCGTTTTCAGTTTGGCGTGAGCTGACTCGATGCCGCCCTGAACGCTGCTGGTTGGGCCTTCAGTTTGCGTACGAGCGAGTTTCTTGATTTTCCCGCCGTGCATCGCTGGTTTGACCGCACTCCCCCGAATGCAAGGAGCTCGTGATGCCCCCCCCCGCGCGCGTGCAGAACCGTCTTCATGCGTTCAGATTGTGGACTCTCGCTGCCTTCCTCTCTGTACTCTGGGCACAGACTGTCAGCGCACGTGAAGGCTGTCCGGACAAGACAGACGGAACGCCGTGTATTGAAGGGCCAGAAGTAACCGCTCCGGCACCCGGCAGCGTGCCGACTCCGCCATGGTGGGAGGATCGGATTCGACAACTCATCGGCCCCGGGCCCGGCACGGCACGTTTTGCGGTTTGCCTGGACCTTCTGCGAGAGCGGAGAAACTTGCCGGCTCGATGCCAGGATGCTCCGCTCGCCAATCCAAATGAATTTCCGCCGAGTACATTGTTTGATCGGCGTAGTGCCATGGGGTTCCTCCATCGGTACCTCACGCGCGCGTCGTCGCACACGCGGGCCCAGCTTGAGGAAGCGATGCAGCGGCACTACATCAATCGACAATTCGCTTTTGGCTCAGAGGCAGTAAGGGCGGTTGACGAGAGGTTCCTTTCGGAGTTGGCATCGGTTTGCGTAGCTGAGAGCCGTGTGAGTGTCGGAAGTGGGGGCAACTGGCCCGTCGACGTCTGTTATACCGCACTCTCCAGATCGATGTTCGAAGTCCGGGGGTCCGGCGACTGGGGGAATAGAGCCTTCGACTACCTTGTGTCAATCATCCCGAACCTTTTTGAAGCTCTTGCACAGTCGAGGGCGAGGGTCTTGGCTGGAGAGTTCGGTGCTGAGCTTGCCCAGTCCTACACGCAGGTTCCGCAGAACTCGTTCGAGCAGTTTTCGGAGTATGCAGAAGGTACCCTTGCTTGCGTTGCTTACTGGGAGCTGTGGAACTCGTTCCATCAGTGCGGTGCGCCATGAGCGGTAGGACAATCAGGGTGATTTGGGTGACTGCTCTTGCTTTGGGCGGCGTTGCAGCTTTCTACGCTGTTTCGAATGCGCAAGGGGACACAGAGATGTCTTCGAGCCGCGGGAATGGCCCGGCTTCTGAGGCTGTTCTTCAATCGTCCGAGTTGCATACAGCAGAGTCGCGCGCAAGTACTGGCGATCCATACCCGCCCTCGCCGCTTTTGGCCGAGTACGCGTGCGTCGACTGCACAACCGACGTGCTCAGTAAGAGCCCCTTCGTCGCAGAATCGGAGGCCGAGGCACGTTGGATGATAAAGAACGCATTCCCAAGCGTCAAAATGCGTCGGTGGACCGACGAGGCAACCATCGCCGAGGTTGAAGAGCGCGCTAAACGCGAAGGTTCGGACGTGTGGGCGCTCGAACTGGTTCGGAAGCGTTGCGCCGTCGGTGACGCGCGTAGATGTGCTACCGAGGAAATTGGGCGTGCGATGCTCTTGGCTGAGGCGGGCCGGCTCTACGCCCAATATGTCATTGCAGAGAGCCATTTGCGCTTAGCTGGATCAACGGATCCAGCCGTATCTGGTGCTGTCGCACTTTGGTCACGCTCTCAGGCTCCGGAGGCCCTTTTCTCAGCCGCACTGAGGGGCGACGGGAAGGCAGAGCACTTCCTCACTGATTTGGGGGGTGGTCTTGGCCGCCCTTGGACCGCAGTAGAGCTAAAAAAGGCTGCTTTTTCAGCCATTTCGGCGCAGCAGGTCGAATCTGCGATGGCTGCGGCGAGCGGGCGCGTCCCGCGCCAGTGGGCGCCGCGGCCGACTCGTGATCTCACTTCAACGGTTCAGAGGGTTATGGACTACGAGGCTCGCAGTAGATCCGCTCACGCCGACTCGATCCGTCCATAAACGAAAACTGAGACAGCTCAGCGCGCCGGCGTGGCCTTGATTCCGGCCTCGGCGAGCTGGGCCTGGGCGGCGGCGCGCTCGGCCTCGCTGGCGAACGGCCCGAGCCGGACGCGGTGCAGGGTGCGGCCGTCGGCCTGCACGGTTTCGATGCGGGCGCTGCGTCCCAGCAGGGCCAGCTTGGCGCGCAGTGCCTCGGCATCGCCGGCATTGCTGAAGGCACCGGCCTGCAGCAGCCCCCCCGCCGAGGCCACGGTCGCCGTCGGTGCCGAGGTGGCATCGGCAGCGGTGGCGGCACCGGGAGCAGTGCTGGCACCGGCAGCGGTGGCGGCACCGGGAGCAGTGCTGGCGTCGGCAGCGTTGGCAGTGCTCGGCGTCGCGGCGGTGGGCGGCGTGCCGCCGTCCGTGCCTTGGTCCGGCAGCGCCACTTCCCTCTCGGGCAGCACGGTGTAGAAATCGAAGGTCGGCCTCGGTGCCCGGTTCGCGTCGGCCGGCTCCTGCGCCACCGGCTCGCGCTCGCGGCTGGAGGGCGCGGCCTCGGCATTCGGATCGGGTTGCGGCAGCAGGGCGTCGAGGCGCTCGCGATCGCCAAAGACGAAGAAGGCCGCGGCGAGCCCAAGGCCGATCAACAGGCCCGCGCCGAGCACCAGCGCCATCTTCATGCCGCCGCTGCGCTTGGCCTGCGTGCGTCCGCCGCGCCGGGCTGCCATCACATGCGCTCCGGGGCCGAGACGCCGAGCAGGGCGAGGCCGTTGGCCAGCACCTGCCGCGTCGCTGCGCAAAGCCCGAGGCGGGCGTGGCGCAGTTCTTCATCGGCCACGAGGATGGGCTGGGCGTTGTAGAAGGCGTGGAAACCGGCCGCCAACTCGCGCAGGTAGGTGGCGACGATCTGCGGGCCGCGCTGCGCGGCGGCGGCCTGCACCACCTCGGGGAAGCGCATCAGCTCGGTGATCAGCGCGTTCTCCTGCGCCTCGCCGAGGCGTGCGCGGGCGGCTTCCGAGGCGGTGCGGTTGAACGCATAGCCCTTCTCGCTGGCCTGACGGAAGATCGAGCAGATGCGCGCGTGGGCGTACTGGATGTAATAGACCGGGTTCTCGTTCGACTCGCTCTTGGCGAGGTCGAGGTCGAAGTCGAGGTGCTGGTCGTTGCCGCGCATCACGTAGAAGAAGCGCGCGGCGTCGGTGCCCACTTCCTCGCGCAGTTCGCGCAGGGTGACGAAGCTGCCGGCGCGGGTCGACATCTGCACGCGCTCGCCGCTGCGGAACAGGATGGCGAACTGCACCAGCTCGATGTCGAGCTTGGCCGGGTCGAGGCCGAGGCCCTGCGCCGCGGCCTTCAGGCGCGCGATGTAGCCGTGGTGGTCGGCACCGAAGATGTAGAGGACGCGCTCGAAGCCGCGCTCGAACTTGCTGAGCAGGTAGCCCAGGTCGGAGGCGAAGTAGGTCGTCGCGCCGTTCTCGCGCTGCACCACGCGGTCCTTGTCATCCCCGAAGGTGGTCGCGCGGAACCACAGCGCGCCGTCCTGCTCGTAGAGGTGGCCGTTGGCATGCAGCGTGTCGATGGCGCGCTGCACGTAGCCATCGGTCATCAGCGAGCGTTCGCTGAAGAAGTTGTCGTGCAACACCCCGAAGCCTTTCAGATCGTCCTTGATGTCGGCCAGGCACCAGTGCAGGCCGGCATCGAACACGCGGCGGTAGTCGGCCTCGCCGAGCAGCGCCTTGGCCCGGGCGATCAGGCCGTCGACGTGGGCTTCCTTGTCGCCGCCCTGCGATTCGTCGGCCGGCAGCCCATCCATCACCTCATTGACGCCGCGCTTGAGCGCGTCACCCGCCTTGCCGCGCAGCTTGCGCGCGATCTCGATGACGTAATCGCCTTTGTAGCCGTTGTCGGGGAAGCGCAGGGCCACGCCGGCCAGCTCGTGGTAACGCACCCACACCGAGACGGCGAGGATGTCCATCTGCCGGCCGGCGTCGTTGACGTAGTACTCGCGCTGCACGGTGTGGCCGGCGGCTTCGAGCAGGGTGGCGACGGTGGCACCGTAGGCCGCGCCGCGGCCGTGGCCGACGTGCAGCGGGCCGTTGGGATTGGCCGAAACGAACTCGACCGTCACCGACGCCAGCGAGCCCGGTGCGCCGCGGCCGTAATCGGCACCGCGCTCGAACACCTTGCGGATCGTCGCGAGCCGGCAGCCCTGCGAGATGTGGAAGTTCAGAAAGCCCGGCCCGGCGATGTCGACCCGGGCGACATGCTGCGA
>DMHI01000280.1:9486-10144 GCA_003449515.1 Lysobacteraceae bacterium
GGCTTGGCCAGGGTCAGGGCCAGATTGGTGGCGTACTCGCCGTGTTCCGGCGTCCTGGTGCGGTCGATGAGGATCTCGGGCAGGGCGGCATCGGCCGGCAGCCGCCCGTGGCGGCGCAGGTCGAGCAGGGCCTGGGCGAGCAGTTCGCGGAGGTGGTCTTTCACTTCGGATTCCGGGGCCGGGTGGGCCCGCGTGGGCAGCCGCGGAGTTTACCGGATGGGCGGCACCGCGGCCTTCCGGCTCTGGCGGAGTGACACACGGCTGTCACGAAACACTCGCCGGGCTGTCATTTGCGACACCCAGCATATCGAGGGTCCGGTGCAGTCCCGCCGACGATCCACCGCCCGCTTCCCTCTCCCGTGGAGTTGCCCATGTCCGCCCCGATCCGTCTCACCCGCCTCGCGCTGGCCAGCGCCGTCGCCCTTGCCGCCACCCAGGCCCATGCCTCGGTTCGCCTGTCCGAGGCCTTCGACGGTGGCTGGTTCGACCCCGCCGCTTCCGGTCGCGGCGTGGTCGTCGACTTCATCCCGAACGCGCAGCGCGCCGGCGGCACCTTCTTCGCCGCCGACTTCGTCTATGACAACGCCGGCAACCCGTTCTGGATCACGCTGCAGCAGGATTGGTCGGAGTTCCAGAACACCTCCACCAATGTGCCGGT
>DMHI01000274.1 GCA_003449515.1 Lysobacteraceae bacterium
CTGGCGTCGGCGGGAACGGCGGGGTCAGGCGCGTCGGGAGAACCAGGCCAACGCGGGCCAGACCATCACCGCCAGCAAGACGCCAAAGCCCAGCGCACTGCCACCCAAAAACGCCCAGTCCACCCAGTAGTTGAGTTCACCGAAGCTGGAGGATGTCAACGCCGGCCCCATCACCATGACGGCGACGGCCGAAACAATGCCAACCAACAGGACCGTGGGCATCACCTTGCGCCATTGGGCACCCGGACAGCGCCACGCCACGACCAGCGACGCCAGCCATATCAGGGCCAGCAGAATCCACACGCCCAGCAGAGGGCGCAGAGTTTCGCAAATGATATTCAGGCCAAGCCAGATTTCTTGCACGAGAGGTGTCCTTTCTTTTCAGGCGCGGCCGCGGAGCACGGCCCGGTAGGCGGGCAGAAGCATGCGGTGTTTCAAGACCCAGGCGAAGTAGCTCTCCTGCATGGGGTCGACGAAGGGCAGGGAGGGAACCAGATTGCCCTCGTAATCGAACTCGACCAGCAGTGCCGAGCCTTCCCGCACGATGAGCGGACAGGAGGTGTAGCCGTTGAACTGCTGACTGTTTTCCTGGCCGTTGATGGCCTCGATCAGGTGCGTGACCACGATCGGCACGCCCGCCTTGACGGTCGCGGCGGTCTTGCCGCGGCGCGTGCCATTGACGTCGCCCAGGCCGAACACGTTGGGGAAACGGCGGTGGCGCAGGGTCTTCTCGTCCACTTCAAGCCAACCGCCCGCAGCGAAGTTACCGTCCTGCCAGGCCAGAGGGCTGTTGCGCACCGCATCAGGGGCGCTCATGGGTGGCACCACGTGGATGAAGTCGTAATCGGCCTCGGTTTTCTCGCCTTCGGCACCCACGAAGGTGGCCCGGCGGCTGCCGATGTCGATGCTGGCCAAACGCTGATTGAATTCCACCCCGATCCCCAGGGTGTCAAAGCGATCGAGGATGAGTTCGTTGTAGGCGGGGACGCCGAACACGGTGCCCACACCGGAGTAGAACCTGATGCTGGACTGCTCCAGCTTGCCGGCCTCGCGCAAGCGGTCGGCCAGCATGAACGCCATCTTGACCGGGGCACCCGCGCACTTCATCGGCGTATGCGGCATGAGGGCCACGGCCCGGCCACCGGTTTTGCGGAAGGCATCCATCGCGGTCCAGGTGGCGGCAGCGGCGTCGACGCTGTGATACACCGAGCCCAGTCCGTTCTGACCGATGGCCGACGTGTCCATGCCTTCGATCGCGCCGTAGTTGAGCTGACAGCCGGTGGCGACGATCAGGAAGTCGTAGCTGATGCGCTGCCCACTCTCAGTGACGAGGGCATTGGCGACCGGGTCGAACTCGGCCACGTTTTCTTTCACCCATTCGACGCCCTCAGGGTGATAGCGCGCATTGCTGTCCACGGTCTTGTCAGCGGGCCATATACCACTGGCCACCAGGGTCCAGCCGGGCTGGTAGAAATGGGCTTCGCGCTTGTCGACGATGGTGATCCGCGCACCGTCGAGCTGGCGGGACAGGCGGTTGGCCGCAGCGATGCCGCCCAAGCCGCTCCCCACAATCACGATGTGGGCGTTGGTTCGGACTCTGGCCTGCGCCTGAGCAGTGGCGGTGCCGAGCGAGGCCGCCAGTGACACCGAAGCGAGGCCGCCCAGCAGACGGCGGCGGGAAGAATCAACGGGTTGCATGGCGGACACCTTGATGTCGTCAGGACGGCTGTAGGTAGAATGAAAGCACTAATTTTCTCTGTAATCAACAGCTTAGCCTTCACGCGCGCTTCATCCGCCGGTTCGGGCGAACATCGCGATCGCCGGTCTTTCCACCCCGCCCCCAACCTCAACAGACCGTACTGAGCCGGCCCGGCCATCGGCGCAATGCCTCGCTTCCCAGGTCTCGTCGATGGCGGGGCGCAGCCTGTGGCACCGCGACAAGGCGACCGACGATCCAATCGACGCCAGGCGCCGTAGCGCGCTCGGACACTGTGCGAAAATCCACGCCCAACAAACCCCAGGAGCGTCCTTTGCACCGCCTCGCCATCGCCATCGCCATCGCGCTTTCCCCACTCGCCGCCGCAGGCGCGATGGCGGCAGCGCCGGTCCCCGCAACGCCGGCATCGTCGCCGGCATCGTCGCCGGCACCGGCAGCATCCGCCGTTGCGCCGACGGGCTGGACCGTCAACCTGCGCTATCGCTACGAGGGTGTGGACGATGAGGCTTTCGCGCGCAATGCCGATGCGCACACCGCCCGGATCCGCGCCGGCTACTCGTTCGTGTTCGACGGCGGCTGGAGCGCCCTGCTCGAGGGTGAAGGCGTCGCCGAGCTCAACAGCCGCTTCAATTCCGGGGCCAACGGCGAGACCGGCTATCCGCTCGTCGGCGATGCCCGGGCCCTCGAGATCAACCAGGCCTGGGTGGACTGGCGCGGTGCCGCGCTGGGGACGCGGATCGGCAGGCAGATGATCGTTCTCGACAACGGCCGCTTCTTCGCCAATGGTGTGTGGCGCCACAACATGCAGACCTTCGACGCTGTCCAGGCGCAGTGGCGGCCCGCGGCCGCGTGGGATGTGCAGGCCTACTACCTCGACGCGGTGCAGCGGTCGGCGGGCAACAACGCGCGGAACCGCTTGGCCCGCGAGCGCGACCTCGACGGTCGGCTGCTGCGCGTGGCGCGCACCGTGCCGGGTGGCAACGTGGCCGCCTACGGTTTCTGGGTGGAGGACGAGGATGTGCGCTCGGCATCGACCCGCACCCTCGGCCTGCGCTGGGCGAGCGCCTGGGCTCTGGATGCGACATGGCGGATGGGCCTCACCCTGGAAGCCGCCACGCAGCAGCCGTGGGCCGACGCCGCAGGCGGTCGCACCGGTTATGCCCTGGTGGAACCGCGGCTTGAACGCGGCCCCCTCGTGTTCCGGGCCGGTTTCGAGCGGCTGGGTGCCGGCGACGGACGCGCGTTCCAGACGGCGTTCGGTTCACTGCATGCCTTCAACGGATGGGCCGACCAGTTCACGACGACGCCGATCAATGGCCTCGAGGATCGCTACCTGTCCGTGCAGGGTGCCTTCACCCTGGCGGGCAAGGCCGCGACCTGGCAAGTGAGGGGACACGATTTCCAGTCCGACCATGGGGCCGATTACGGCACGGAATGGAATGCGTCGCTGGGACTCACGATGCGACCCGGGCTGGCGGCGCTGGTGAAGCTCGCGGACTATGAAAGCGACGGCTTCGCCCGCGACACGCGCAAGCTCTGGTTCCAGCTGGAATGGGCGCTCTGAGGCATCAGGGCGGAGTCCAGAAGCGCTCGCTCGCCCGCCTTCTCGTCGCCGCCTCGCCGCACTCCAGCTGACCTGCCTCGACGAATCCGTGGCACCGGGTCGCATCGACGATCCGGGTGAGGGCATCGGTGCCCCCGCGGAGCCACAAAGCCAGCACCGATTGACCGGCGTCATGGCCGCGCCGGCAGCCGGGTTCCACTGTGGCGTCCCCTTCCGCGCGGTGGCGATCATGCCGAACGACGTCCTCATCATCGGTGCCGGCCCCTCAGGCCTGTGCATGGCCCGCGCGCTCGCCGCGGCGGGTGTGTCGAGCACGGTGCTCGAGCAGGGCGACGCGGCTGCGCTCGCCGAACCCGCCGACGATGGCCGCGAGATCGCCCTGACCCACGCGAGCCGGGCGTCGCTGGAGCGCCTCGGCCTCTGGCGTCACTTCCGCGAGACGGAAATCGCCCCGCTGGCGCGCGCCCTGGTGCTCGATGGCGACGACCGCGACGGCCTGCGTTTCGACCCGCCAGCCGGCCGAGCGGCGCCGCTCGGCTGGCTGGTCCCGCAGCATGCGATCCGCCGCGCGGCGCACGCCGAGGCCCTCGGCAGCGGCCGGGTCGAGCTTCTCGGCCATGCCCGCGTGACCGCCCTCGATCCCGGCCCCGACCGCATCACCGCGACGCTCGACGATGGCCGGCGCTTCGAGGCCCGGCTCGCCATCGCCGCCGACAACCGCTTCTCCAGCAGCCGGCGCGCGATGGGCATCGCCGCCGACCAGCACGACTTCGGCAAGGTGATGATCGTGGTGCAGGTGCGGCACCCGCTGGCGCACGCGGCCACCGCGTGGGAGTGGTTCCGCTACGGTCAGACGCTGGCCCTGCTGCCCTTGCACGATCCGCACGCGAGTTCCGCGGTGCTGACCCTGATGCCGGGCGAGGCCGCCGCCTTCATGGCGCTCGACGCCGAGGCGCAGGGCGCGGCGCTGACCGCGCGCTTCGACGGCCGGCTGGGCACGATGCGGGTGGCCACGCGCGCCTTCGCCTACCCGCTGGTGGGGGTCTACGCGACGCGCTTCACCGGCCCGCGCTTCGCCCTGGTCGGCGATGCCGCCGTCGGCATGCATCCGGTCACGGCACACGGCTTCAACTTCGGCCTCGCCGGTGCGGTCCGCCTGGCCGGGCTGGTCGGCGAAGCCCAGGGCACCGGCGCCGATCCCGGCGCGCGCGCCCTGCTCACCCGCTACGCGCTCGGCCACCGGCTGGCCACCCGCCCGCTCTATGCCGCCACCCGCCTTGTCGTCGACCTGTTCACCGATGACCGGCCGCCAAACCGGGTGCTGCGCAAGGGCGTGCTGGGTCTGGCCGCGCATCTCCCCGGCTTCCGCCAGTTGGTGGCCCGCGGCCTCGTCGCCCGCCCCGCGCCCAATCGGGACCCCGCTTGCGGCGAGCGTCGACCCCGGCGATAACGTCGCCCGACCGGATCGCGGAGAACCCCCATGAAGCTGTTCTGCTCCCTGCCCTCGCCCTTCGCCCGCAAGGTGCGCGCGGTTGCCGCCGAGCGCGGCATCGCGCTCGATCTTCTCGAAGTGGACGTGTTCCAGACCGGCAACGGCGTGGCCGAGGCCAATCCGCTGCGCAAGGTGCCCTGCCTCGTCACCGACGACGGCGAGGCCTGGTACGACTCGCGCGTGATCGTCGAACTGCTCGACGGCCTCGGGCACGGGCCGCCGCTGATTCCCGACGAACGCGCCACGCGGCTCGCGGTGCGGCGCATCGAGGCGCTGGCCGACGGCCTGCTCGATGCCGCGGTGCTGGTGCGGATGGAGCGGCTGTGGCCCGGCCGCACGCCGGAGCAGCGCAGCGCGGCCTGGCAGGACTGGCAGTGGGCGAAGGTGGACGGTGCCTTCGCCGAACTCGAGCGTCGCCTGGGCGGGCGCGGGTACTTCGTGGGCGACCGCGTCACGCTGGCCGACCTCGCCGTGGCCGCGGCCCTGGGCTGGCTCGACTACCGCCTGCCCGACCACCCCTGGCGTCCGCTCGCACCCGGTGTGGCGGCCTGGTATGCCGCCTTCGCCGAACGTCCGGCCTTCGCCTCCACCGCGCCGCCGCCGCTGATCTGACCGGCGTCGCGCGTGCCGCCACACGGCCGCCATGCCGCGGAGAGTCGCATGCCGCACAGCCAGTTCGCCCTGCTCGGCCAACGCCGCTTCGCGCCCTTCCTCGTCGCGCAGACCCTCGGCGCGCTCAACGACCACCTGTTCAAGCAGGCGCTGCTCGTCGTTGTCGCGGTCGAGGCTGTGGCGCTGGGTGGCGGCCCGCGCGGCCTGTCCGCCGGCCTCGCCGGCGCACTGTTCCTCCTGCCGTTCTTCCTGTTCTCGGCCATCGCCGGCCAGTGGGCCGAGAAGTACGAGAAGGCGCGCTCGATCCGCCGCATCAAGCTGCTCGAAATCGGCATCGCCGTGCTGGCCGCACTCGGCTTCCACCTCGACTCGCTGCCGGTGCTGCTCGCTGCGCTGTTCCTGCTCGGCGCGCAGAGCGCCCTGTTCGGGCCGCTCAAGTACGCGATCCTGCCGCAGGCGCTGCGCCCCGAGGAGCTCACCGGCGGCAACGGCATGGTCGAGACCGGCAGCGTGCTCGCCATCCTCGTCGGCACCGTGGTCGGCGGCCTGCTGCTCGGCGGCTTCGAGCACGGCGGGTTCCTCGCTTCGCTCGCGGTGCTGTCGATCGCCGTCGCCGGCTACATCGCCGCCTGCTTCGTGCCAGCCGCACCCGCCAACGCACCGCAGCTCGTCATCGATCCCCATCCGCTGCGCGCCACCCGCGCCACGCTGGCGACGCTGAAGGGCAAGCGTCCGGTACTGAACTCGGTCCTCGGCATCGGCTGGTTCTTCTTCTTCGGCGCGCTGTTCATCACCCAACTGCCGGCGTACGCCACCACGGTGCTCGGCGGCGACACCACGGTGATCGCGCTGCTGCTGGCGCTGTTCTCGCTGGGGATCGCGGCCGGTTCGCTGCTGTGCGAGCCGCTGTCGCGGCGCACCGTCGAGATCGGCCTGGTGCCACTCGGCGCCATCGGCATGACCGCCTTCGGCATCGACCTCTGGCTGGCCCAGCCGGAAGCCCGCGCGCATGCGCTGCAGGTCGCCGCAGGCGCCGCCACGGCACTCGACTGGCGCGGCTTCCTCGCCACCGAGGGCAGCGGGCGCATCGCCACCGACCTCGCACTGATCGGCGTGTTCGGCGGCTTCTTCATCGTGCCGCTGTTCGCGCTGGTGCAGCAGCGCGCGCCGCGCGAGCAGCTCGCGCGGGTGATCGCCGCCAGCAACATCGTCAACGCGCTGTTCGTCGTCATCGCTGCCGGCCTCGCGCTCGTGCTGCTCGGGCCTGCCGGCCTGTCGATTCCCGAGCTGTTCCTCGTCGTCGCCGTGCTCAACGCGGCGGCGGCGATCCACATTTTCAGCCTCGTCCCCGAGTTCCTGCTGCGCTTCATCATGTGGCTGCTGACGATGGTGATGTACCGCATCGACATCCGCGGCGTCGAGGAGCACATCCCCAACGACGGCCCGGCGCTCGTGGTCTGCAACCATGTCGGCTACATGGACGCGCTGCTGCTCGGCGGTGCCATCCCGCGGCCGGTGCGCTTCGTCATGTACTACCGGATTTTCCAGGTGCCGGTGATGAACTGGGCGTTCCGCGCGGCGGGCTGCATCCCGATCGCCAGCGCCAAGGACGATCCCGAACTGATGCGGCGCGCCTTCGAGCGCATCGACGCGGCCCTTGCCGACGGCGAGATCGTCGGCATCTTCCCCGAAGGCGGCCTGACCCGCGACGGCGAGATCGCCACGTTCCGTCCGGGCGTCGAGAAGATCCTCGCCCGCCGTCCGGTGCCGGTGGTGCCGATGGCGCTGAAGAACGTCTGGGGCAGCCTGTTCAGCCGCCGCGACTCGCGGCTCGGGCGCATGCGCGTGCCGCGGCGTTTCCGTGCCGGGATCGGCATCGAAGCGGGCGCACCGGTGCCGGGTGACGTGGCCACTGCGGCGCTGCTCGAGCAGCGCGTGCGGGCCCTGCGGGGCGACGCGGCGTAGCTCCCGCCTCACGACGGCAGCCGATCCGCCGGGGCCCGCGCCAGCACCCCGCCGCCGTCCGCGCGGCAGGCGGCTGCGCTTCGCTCTAGCCGACGAAGCCGGCGACGACGAACAGCGCCAGCACGCCCATCCAGATCACCAGGATGCGCCACACCAGACTCATCGCGTCGCGCAGTTCGAGCAGGGCCGGGGCCTGCGCCGGGCCGTCGCCGGCATAGGCCCGCTCCTCGGCCAGCTCCACGGCGACGCTGGCGCGTGCCGCCGCCTCGAGGTGCCCGAGACCGAGCCGGATGCCGTCCTGGTGCCAACGCTGCCAGGCGCTGATCACCGCATCGAAGTCGGCGGCCAGCGCCAGCGTGAGCGTCATCAACTGCGCCACCGGCCAGTCGAGCAGGCCGAGCAGGGTGCTGGCGGAGCGACGCTGCGATTCCGGCAGGTGCTCACGCGCCACGCCCTGCGCCGACAGCGCCGCCAGCCGGTAGCCCACGGCGCCCACCGGCCCGAGCAGCAGGA